>NZ_CEYDPX010000002.1:49355-79538 GCF_982804495.1 Candidatus Thiopontia autotrophica
GGCGACTTGGGAGGTTATTTGCCCGTATTGGTGAACTCTGGATATGCCTCCAGACCACACTCGGTGAAGTCTGCACCAGCCTCTTCCTCCTCCTCACTGATACGGATACCCATAAGCATCTTAATAACTGCCCAGACTACTAGGCTGGAGCCAAAGACCCATCCAAAGATGACCCCTGCGCCCACCAACTGGCCCATAAAGGTTGCACCATCATTGGTTAGAGGAACAATCATCAGACCAAAGAAGCCAACAACACCATGGACAGAGATTGCGCCCACAGGATCATCGATTCTCATCTTGTCCAGAGAGATAATTGAGAAGACCACGATCACACCAGCAACCATGCCAAACAGTGTTGCCATCAACGGTGTCGGTGTATCCGGACCTGCGGTAATCGCAACCAGACCAGCCAGCGCACCATTGAGCAACATGGTCAGATCAGCCTTGCCAAACAGCATGCGGGCAATAATTAGGGCACCAATTGCACCGCCAGCTGCTGCCGCATTGGTGTTCAGAAATACCATTGCAACAGAGTGGGCACTAGCGATATCGCCCAGCTTCAATACAGATCCGCCATTAAATCCAAACCAACCCATCCAGAGGATAAATGTTCCGAGTGTCGCCAATGGCATATTTGCACCTGGAATAGCCCTGACCTCACCGTTCTTGCCATACTTGCCCTTTCGAGCACCTAACAACAGTACGCCAGCCAGTGCCGCTGCTGCGCCCGCCATATGGACAATACCGGAGCCTGCAAAGTCACTGAACTCCAGGGCGAACATTCCAAATACCTCCTGACCGCCCCAGGTCCACGACCCTTCCATGGGATAGATAACCCCGGTCATCACCACTGCAAAAGCAAGAAATGCCCAGAGCTTCATGCGCTCTGCAACTGCACCAGAGACAATTGACATCGCAGTTGCCACAAAGACTACCTGGAAAAAGAAGTCAGAAGCACCGGAGTAGACAGAATCCCCACCAAAACCGTTCTCTGCAGATGCTTTCAGTGCATCATCTACCAGACTATCACCACCCATGATACTGGAGAGGAAGTAGTTGGTGCCTCCGCCCCCGCCATACATCAGCTCATACCCCATCACCAGATACATGATGCAGGCAATGGCAAAGAGCGCCACATTCTTGGTTAGAATCTCGGTGGTATTTTTTGAGCGTACCAGCCCCGCCTCCAACATCGCAAAGCCTGCTGCCATCCACATCACCAATGCACCAGACACCAGAAAATAGAAGGTGTCCATTGCATACTGCAGTTCAAAAATTTGATTTTCCATTATTTGTTTCCTTTTTACTTATACAACCACTCAGATTGCTTCACGACCTGACTCGCCAGTGCGAATACGGATAACCTCTTCCAGGCTTGATACAAATATCTTGCCATCCCCTATCTTGTCGGTATTGGCGGCACCCCGAATCGTCTCAATGGTGCGGTCAAGCAAATCTGCTGGAATTGCAATCTCCATCTTTACCTTGGGGAGAAAATCAACTGTGTACTCTGCACCTCGATAGAGCTCGGTATGGCCCTTCTGACGACCAAACCCTTTTACCTCAGTAACTGTGACACCCTGAACTCCAATCTCAGAGAGTGCCTCGCGAACATCATCCAGCTTGAAGGGCTTTATGATGGCTGTAACCATTTTCATATTGTGTGACTCCTTGGTTAATCAATACGGCCCTCATTAAAGAGGGGGTTGACACGGTATATGCAACCACCGTGCCAATCCAAATATCGCTATAAATATCAGCATGTTATCTATTTATATGCCATCGTGGTGAAAGAAACGCCTGATCAATTGCGCACCATCAGAGGGCAGAGTTCTCTCAAATGCACGAGATGAGTGCCGCCCTCCAAGGCACTATCCTGCTCTGCACCACAGGCTGGCGCAGGCTGTTGTTTTCCGATCATCATTGTGCAGACGATACTCTTCTCTCCGCTTTCAATCTGCTTGGGCAGAGCTACTAACTACTTGAAAAACATGTAATTGCAAGTTTCTCTGCAACAATGGCATGGTTATTGCTGTTTCCAGTCCATAAGGGGGAAGCCTCTCTCTCAATCAAGATCAGATCTCCGGAGACAAGCCATGAACACAGGAAGTATCAATCTGCTCTCTTTCAGCGGGAAGACCAAAGTTCTCCATCTCAGCTGGATCGCCTTCTTTATCACCTTTGTGATCTGGTTCAACCATGCGCCACTGATGGCGGTCATGCGTGAACAGTTTGGCCTCACCCCACAGGAGGTGAAGACCCTGCTGATTCTTAACGTGGCTCTCACCATCCCTGCCAGAATCATCATTGGAATGCTGGTGGACCACTTTGGCCCCAAGATCGTCTACTCCATCCTGCTGGCGCTCTCCGGAGTCCTCTGTTTTTTTTATGCACTGTCCGACAGCTTTGAGCAGCTGGCAGTCACCCGTTTTCTGATGGGATTTGTTGGCGCCGGCTTTGTGATTGGTATCCGTATGGTCAGCGAGTGGTTCCCCGCCCGAGAGGTCGGTGTTGCAGAGGGGATCTATGGCGGATGGGGCAACTTCGGCTCTGCCGCTGCAGCCCTGACCCTTCCCACTCTTGCGCTGCTGTTTGGTGGTGAGGATGGCTGGCGCTATGCCATCGGATCTACCGGCCTCGTCGCCATTCTCTACTCCTTCATCTATTACCTCAATGTCAGCAATACCCCGAAAGGATCCACCTACTTCAAGCCCAAAAAATCCGGAGCTATGGAGGTCTCCAGCAAGGGAGACCTTATTCTCTACCTGTTGATGAATCTTCCAATGTATGGCGCTCTGGCGGTGCTAAACTGGAAGCTGAGTCCGGCTAATCTGGGGCTCTATGGTGATGGGGTTGCTCTACTCCTCTATGGTCTGCTCTGTTCCATCTATCTGATCCAGAGCTTCAAGGTACTACAGGTCAACCGTCATGTGCTAAAGGGGGATCTGCCCGAGATTGACCGCTACTCATTCAAGCAGGTTGCAATGCTGGATCTTGCCTATCTAGTCACCTTCGGATCCGAGCTGGCCGTCGTCTCCATGCTTCCCCTCTTCTTCCTCGATACTTTTGAGATTACCCCGGTGCTGGCTGGAATGGTGGCCTCCGGTTTTGCATTCATGAACCTGGTGGCTCGCCCCAGTGGTGGATTGATCAGCGATCGCTTTGGACGCAAACGGACCCTCTCAATCCTGCTGCTAGGGCTCTCCATTGGCTACTTCGCGCTAAGCCATATTGATGCCAGTTGGGCTCTACCGGTCGCTGTAGCCGCCACCATGGCCTGCTCTTTCTTTGTTCAGGCCGGTGAAGGGGCGGTATTTGCAATGGTGCCACTCGTCAAACGGCGCATGACCGGACAGATTGCTGGAATGACAGGAGCCTATGGTAATGTAGGTGGCGTGATCTTCCTCACCGTGCTCTCCTTTGTTGAACCCGCCCTCTTCTTCCTCACCATTGCCGTATCTGCCCTGGTGATTCTGGTTCTGATTCAGCTCTTTCTTGATGAGCCCGAAGGACATATGGCCGAGGTGCTGCCGGACGGCACAGTTGAGCTGATTGAGGTGAAATAGTTTGGAATACATCTCGGCAGGACAACACTCATTGGCCGGCCAGAAGCCGGCCAATGATGATGCCTGCAACTACGCCATCCCTGATGGAGCACAGCTCTTCAGCAAAGGGGTGGTAGCTGCCATTGCCGATGGTGTCAGCTCCAGTGCCGGTGCTGCTGATGCAAGCAGTGCCTCTGTTCAGGGCTTTATCTCCGACTACTACAGCACCCCCGATTCATGGACTGTTAGCACCTCGGCAAGCAAGATCTTCTCCGCCCTGAACCACTGGCTACTCGGACAAGGTCAACAGCTCTTCTCCAGAGAGGGGGAGCTGGTCACAACCCTCTCAACGCTGGTGATCAAATCCTCAACTGCCTCGATCTTCCATGTGGGAGACAGCCGAATCTACCATTGGCGCGAAGGGCAACTGGAACAGATTACTCGTGACCACCGGGTCTGCGGGCGTGGCGAGAAAGAGTATCTGGGGCGCGCCATGGGGATCAATACCCATATTGAGGTGGATGTGCACCGGATAGCAGTCCGTGCAGGAGATGCCTTTCTGCTCTGTACCGATGGCATTCATGATTTTCTCTCCGACCGGGAGATAAATCATCTTATCCATCAGGATTTGGACTCTCCCCAGCCCCTTACAGAGAAGATCTGCCAACAGGCGCTGGAGAGTGGCAGTAATGACAATCTGAGCTGTCAGTTTCTGCTCATCAACCAGCTCCCGGAAGAGGATGATCAGAGCCACTACCAGAAACTCCAGTCACTCCCTTTTCCTCCCGATCTCTCCCCTGGAATGGAGATTGATGGTTACAGGATTCTTCGAGAGCTCCACTCCAGCCCCCGTACACAAGTCTATCTTGCACTGGATCTAAAAGCAGAAAAGAGTGATCCATCCTCTGGTGAGGTTGTGATCAAGACCCCATCCGTCAATTTTGAGGATGACTCAACCTACCTGGAGACCTTTCAACACGAGGAGTGGATTGGGCTACGCCTCCACTCCAACCATGTTCTCAAGATCCATGATATCCGGGAGCGGCGCCGCTTTCTCTATACCGCCACTGAGTATATTAATGGGATCACACTCAGACAGTGGATGAGCGATCACCCCAACCCCTCTCTGGTTGAGGTGCGCCAGATTGCCGAACAGATCATTCATGGAATGCGCACCTTCCACCGGATGGAGATGGTCCATCGAGACCTGAAGCCGGAAAATATCATGATCGATACCCATGGAACGGTCAAAATCATCGATTTTGGATCCACACGCATCTCGGGGGTTGAGGAGATTCGCTCTCCTGTCGACTATTCACGAATACACAGTACCCGAAACTATACAGCACCCGAGCTCTTCCAGGGAAATGCGGGTAGCCCCCTCTCCGACCAGTTCTCACTGGCGGTTATTCTCTATGAGATGCTATGCGGAAAACTCCCCTATGGGGATCTGGGTGACCACCCCTCGACCAGGAAGGCGGTGCAGAAAATTCACTCCCGCCATTTCACTGCCCCGCACCACTATCGGGATGATCTGCCCGATTGGATCAGCAGTACATTACGCAAGGCTCTCTCACCCTCACCAGTCGATCGTTATCCGGCGCTGTCCGAGATCCCGATAGATCTCAGGCAGCCCAACCCATCCTTTCAGCAGGAGTCGTTCCAGCCACTGATTGAGCGTGATCCACTGGTATTCTGGCGGACACTCGCATTGGTTCTGGCACTGGCCAATCTCATCTTGCTGACATTGCTTGGTACGTAAAGAAAGCTCTGATTAAGTCACTTCGTGACCCAATCAGATCTCCCTTACAAGTTATTCTATGGGGGAAGGGTTATGGTTCAGTATGTTACAACAACACCTATAGAGCCCTTCCCCCAAACCCCCATCCCATTAAGCTTTTTCAGAGGCTCCTAAACAGTGGCCTTAATGAGGTATCGAGAGAGCTTCATTGTTCAGCTCAATATCTGGTCAATGCTGGAGAATTGACCCCACTCAGAGCACCAAATTGGCGCACACCCATATTCTTCAACCATAGACTTTGCGCATTAATGATTGAGATTACAACATGTTATCTATATACAAAGCGTTTGGCACGTTCATTGCTTAAAGTTAAGTACACGTTTGTATCAACCAAGGATTGAACTCAATGAGCAGCCCATCACCAACCCCCCTCAGCAAAAATCGCCTGGTAGTGATAGGCAACGGAATGGCCGGCATGAGAACTGTGGAAGAGCTGCTGAAGATCTCTTCCGGCCAGTATCAGATCACCGTCATTGGTGAGGAGCCCCACCCCAACTACAACCGAATCATGCTCTCTCCACTACTGGCAGGAGAAAAGTCCTTTGATGAGATCATCATTAACACGCCGGAGTGGTATGAGGAGCATGGGATTGAACTAATCTCTGGGGTTGCTGCCACAAAAATTCATCGTGCCCGGCGCAGAGTGGAGTTGGCAAATGGAGAACAGATCCACTACGACCGTCTGCTGCTAGCGACCGGGTCTCACCCCTTTATTCTGCCGGTTCCCGGCAATGATCTGGATGGAGTGATTGGGTTCCGCACCGTTGAAGATGTGGAGTCAATGGTTGATGCCTCCAACCACTATCGACATGCTGTTGTCATCGGTGGTGGCCTGCTGGGACTTGAGGCTGCCAGTGGCCTGCAGAAGCAGGGGATGAAGGTGACCATTGTCCACCGCTCCGATGTGGTCATGGACAACCAACTGGATCGTGCATCCTCAGACCTTCTGCAGAGGAAACTGGAAGAGGATGGCCTTACCTTCCTGCTCAACACCGAGACCGAAGCCATTTTGGGACACCCTACAAGTGACGATGAGAATGCAGGCACTCGGGTTCGTGCTGTCCGTTTCACAAGTGGCCTGGAGGTCCCTGCTGACCTGGTGGTAATGGCGGTTGGGATTCGACCCTCGATCCAGCTGGCCAGGGAGTCCGGCATCTACTGTAATCGAGGAGTTGTGGTCAGTGACACTATGCAGAGCTATGACCCAAAAATCTATGCCGTCGGCGAATGTGTAGAACATCGCAACACCACCTATGGTCTCGTTGCCCCACTGTTTGAGCAGTCCAAGGTGGTGGCCAACCACCTGGCCAACTATGGCATCGGAATCTACAGGGGCTCGGTGACCTCAACCAAACTCAAGGTAACCGGTATAGATCTCTTTTCTGCCGGCCAGTTCAAGGAGCAGGAGAACCAGGACGTACTACTATTTCAGGATCCGGGTCGTGGCATCTACAAGAAATTGGTCCTCTCAGACAATCGCATCCAGGGAGCTGTGCTCTACGGTGACACCATTGATGGGGCGAAGTATTTTCAGATGATGCGGGATCAGACCGATGTCGGCGAGATTCGCGATACTCTGCTCTTTGGCCAGGCACAATTAGGAGACTCTGGCCATGGCAGTCAGAACATCATGGATCTACCCGATAGTGCTGAGGTGTGTGGCTGTAATGGGATCTGTAAGGGAGATGTGATTCAGGCCATCAGTGCCAACAGCCTCTTTACCCTGGATGAGGTGCGCAGCCATACCAAGGCCTCAGCATCCTGTGGATCCTGTACTGCACTAGTTGAACAGATCCTCGCCTCTACCGTTGGTGAGGGATACGAGAAGACCCCAACCCAGAAATCGCTCTGTGGCTGCACTACCCACTCCCATGATGTCGTTCGCAAGGCCATTCGTGAACATCAGCTAAAGAGCCACCAGGATGTTTATCATTTTCTGGAGTGGGGAAATCGGGATGGATGCCATAGCTGCCGCCCCACCATCAACTACTATCTTCTTGCCCAATGGCCTGGTGAGTATGATGATCCCCAGTCCCGTTTTATCAACGAACGGGCCCATGGAAACATTCAGAAGGATGGAAGCTACTCAGTGGTTCCACGGATGTGGGGCGGAATGACCACACCTGATGAACTCCGTGCCATTGCTGATGTTGCGGACAGATTCAATGTTCCCGAGATCAAGGTAACCGGTGGTCAGCGGATCGATCTCTTTGGAATTCAGAAAGAGGAGCTGCCGCTCATCTGGAAAGATCTCAATCAGGCCGGTTTTGTCTCGGGCCACGCCTACGGCAAGGCTATGCGAACCGTAAAGACCTGTGTAGGGAGTCAGTGGTGCCGATTCGGAACCCAGGATTCGACCGATCTGGGAGTCAAACTTGAACAGTTGACCTGGGGATCGTGGATGCCACACAAGTTCAAGCTGGCAGTCTCCGCCTGTCCCAGAAACTGCGCGGAGGCGACGATCAAGGATTTTGGAGTGGTCTGTGTCGACTCCGGGTATGAACTCCATGTTGGTGGTAATGGCGGGATCAAGGTCCGTGTCACCGACCTTCTGGCCAAGGTCGAGAGTGAAGAGGAGGTGTTGGAATACTGTGCCGCCTTCTGTCAACTCTATCGGGAGGATGCCCACTATCTGGAGCGCACCGCACCGTGGGTGGAACGGATTGGTCTGCAGGCCATTAAGGAGAAGATTGTGGGGGATGCATCTCAGAGAGCGGCCTTTGCCGAACGTTTCCGGATCTCTCAACAGTATGCACAAGTGGACCCCTGGAGGCATCACTCCGAGGATCAAGATGCCAGCAGAGAATTTCAGCCGCTTGCCAATATTAAGCACCAGCAAACTCTGGCACAGGCCTCCTAAGGAACTGTCCCGAAATAACATGCACATTTTGCTTGCCCTTTCACCCGCTTTCTTTGTTGTGACAAGGATTACATAGCCCGGCTATGCGCACCTTGCCACGCCTCGAAAGCGAACGAAATTACGGTGCAATCTGCACAAGTTATTTTGGGACAGGCCCTAAGGCTCAATTCAGAATCAGATAGATCAAAGAGAGACAATATACAAGGATGAATCATGGAAGCCGTTATTGAAAAAATCGAAATTGGCCTACGCTCGGATATCCCCCGCCTCGGATCAAGAGTGGTCAAGAGTGATGAGGGGGATATTGCAATCTTCCGCAGCTCGGAGGACCTCTTCTTCGCTGTCAGTGACCAGTGTCCCCACCGCAAGGGGCCGCTCTCTCAGGGAATCGTTCACGGCAACCGGGTCACCTGTCCCCTTCACAACTGGGTTATCGACCTGGAGAGTGGCGAGGCCACCGGTCCGGATCATGGCTGCACTCCAACCTACCGGATTGAGGTGGAGGGAGAGAGGCTCTACCTGATCCGTTAATCCCATCCTCTGAAGAGAAATCTTATGCTGTTTGGAAGATCCAATAAAAACCCGATCACCATTGTCGATAAGAGGGTGGTGGAGTGGAAATATGCCACCTGTGGTTACTGCTCCACTGGCTGCTCGATTGAGGTTGGGCTCAACCAGGAGGGGAAGGCGGTCAGCTCCCGGGGGGTCGCTGATGCCGATGTCAACCGAGGGAAGCTCTGTCTCAAGGGGATCTTCGAGCATGAGCTGTTTGAATCCTCTGGTCGTGGCACGGTACCACTGATTCGTAACCACTGGCACCAGCCGTGGGAGCCAACCAGCTGGGAGAGTGCCCTGGACAATGCACATCAAGAGATACTCAGGATCCAGAGAGCCCATGGCCGAGACTCTGTAGCGGTCGTCTCCACCGGGCAGCTGCTGACCGAGGAGTTCTATACCCTCGGCAAGCTGACTCGTGGACTGATCGGAACCAACAACTATGATGGCAATACCACCCTCTGCATGGCATCGGCCGTCTCCGGCTACAAGCGCTCTTTTGGCTCCGATGGCCCCCCCGGCTGTTATGAGGATTTCGATCATACCGACTGCCTGATCGCGTGGGGCTCCAACCTGCCGGAGCAGCACCCCATCATCTACTGGCGGATGAAAGAGGCGCAGGAGAAGCGCGGTTTTCCACTGATCGTGGTCGATCCACGCGTCACCATGCTGGCGCAGAATGCCCATATCCACCTCCCTATTACCCCGGGAACCGATGTGGTGCTGCAGAATGCACTGATGCATGTGATCCTTTCTAATGGCTGGGAGAATCAAGACTATATTGAAAAGAACACCACGGGGATCGAGTCACTGCGTGCCGAGGTAGCTCGCTATGATCCGACCACTGCATCAAGGCTCTGTGGCATCGATGAGGACACCATTCGTCAGGTGGCACGGATCTTTGCAAAATCAACCGCTGCGATGCAGATCTGGACCATGGGAATCAATCAGTCGACACATGGCTCGGATGGTGTGGTGGGAATCAACAACCTTGCACTGATTACCGGCAACATCGGAAAGCCGGGCGGAACCAGCCTCTCCATTACCGGACAGTGCAATGCAATGGGAACTCGAGAGTGGTCCTCCTGCTCCGGCCTTCCCAACTACCGCTATCTGGAGAACCGGGAGGATCGAGAAGAGATTGCCTCCTACTGGGGTATTGATCCGGAGTTCTTGCCAACCAAGCGGGGAATGTACCAGACCGATATCTACCATGCCATTGAGAGCGGTGAGATCAAGGGGATTTGGCTGATTGCAACCAATCCGCTTACCTCACTCCCCAATAGTGCCCGGGTTCGCAAGGCGATGGAGAAACTGGAACTCTGCATCGTTCAGGACTGTTATCAGGATAGTGAGAGTACACAATATGCCCACCTCTACCTCCCAGCGGGAACCTGGGCCGAAAAGGATGGAGTGATGACCAATACCGAGCGACGAATCAACCGGGTCACCCCAATCATGGATCCTCCGGGAGAGGCCAAACCCGATCTCTGGATTTTCAACCGGATGGCGGAACGATTCAATCAGGAGAACTATCAATCCAGGCAGAAAGAGAGCGGTAAACCAGTGAGACGATCCGTCCACTTTCCAGAGAGTGCCTCGGATATCTTTGCCGAGATGGCCAGCCTCTCAAAAGGACGGCTTGCCGATATCTCCGGGATGGACCATCCACTACTTGAAGCACAACGAGGAGTTCAGTGGCCCTATACTGAAAATGAGAGGTCTGAGGGAAAAGAGCCTCCTCACGGTGGCCGTCGGCTCTACACCGACCCTCAGAGCTTCCAGTACCCGGATGGGCGCGCCAAACTGATCCCCCTCCCCTTTATCGACAATAACGAGGTGCCGGATGAGAAATTTCCACTCTGGCTCAACACCGGCCGTCTGGTAGCGCACTGGCATGGCCGTACCAAGACCGGAAAGATCGGAAACAACAACAAGTTCAGCCCAATCCCATTTGTCGAGATCAACCCGGATCTCTGTAGAGAGAGAGGAATAGCTCAGGGTGAATATATTCGCCTGATCTCCCGTCGATCCGATGCCATCGTCATGGCGCAACCCACCCATCGGGTTCCCAGGAACATGCTCTTTCTCCCCTTCCACTTCCATGACTGTGCCAACCGCCTCACTCTCGGCCTGCTGGATCCACACTCCCGCCAGCCCGCCTACAAGCAGTCTGCAATCCGGATTGAAAAGATCATGGATCAGCCGAGTGCTGCTTGTCTCAGTATGGAAATGAGAGCCTTTTAGGAGTACTCCGATGTTTCAGCGCAGAGAATTTGAACCTGACTACGCACTACTCAGCGATCCCGTTTCGGAATCAACCAATCGCTACGGCAAGCAAATTGAGCTGGCTAAGGAGGGAGACCCACTCCACAACAAGAGCCTCAACATCAATGGTGACTCGGCCATTGGAGAGAACCCCAACCGCTACAAACAGCATGGATTCTATTTCAATGCCGACAACTGTATCGCCTGTCACGCCTGTGAATCGGCCTGTTCGGAGAAAAATGATAACCCCGCCCATCTTGCCTTCCGCTCAGTCGGTTTTGTCGAGGGAGGAAGCTATCCCAATGTTCAGCGCCTCAATATCTCGATGGCCTGCAACCACTGTGACAACCCGGTCTGTCTCAAGGGGTGCCCCACCCGAGCCTATACCAAGTTTTCCGAATATGGTGCGGTGCTACAGGATCCCGACATCTGTTTTGGTTGTGGGTACTGCACCTGGGTCTGCCCCTACAATGCACCGCAGTTGGATCCAGTGAAAGGGCAGGTGACCAAGTGCAATATGTGTGTGGATCGACTTGAGGTTGGGCTGAAACCGGCCTGTGTCTCTGCCTGCCTTGGCAAGGCGCTCGATTTTGGAGTGATTGAAAACATCCCGGAGGGGAGAGAACAGTCACAAACCACAATCCCGGGTTTCCCACGAACCGATATCACCCACCCCAATATCCGTTTTCAGCAGACCCGAACCACACACCGAGAGATGCATCGCCTGGATCAAGTACCACTGAAGTATCACCAAGAGGAGAGCCCCGAGAAAAACAGAAGGTGCAAAGCAGGAGAGCAATTTCAGCCTGAGCTCGACCCAAAACATGGCTTCACTCGCTCCTGGAATCTGAAGAAGCTACTCGGCTCCCACGAAAATGGACATGTCATCTTTACCCTCACTAGCCAGATGGTAATTGGATCATTCTTGCTGCTTGCGCTGGGAAGATGGTTTTCGCTCCCACCATTTTCACTCTTCGAAGATGTTTCTGTTCAGGTTCCTACTACCCTGATCTTGCTGATCACAATGGGTGTTGGTCTCTTTAAGCTCAATATGCATCTTGGAAAACCACACCGCTTCTACCGGGGGTTCTATAACCTGAAGCTCTCTCCGGTGAGTCGAGAGATCGCCGGTGTCACCCTCTTCTCTATCGGGCTGGCCGGTTTCACCCTCTTTGCGCTCGCTGAACTCCTTTTTGGTGAGCTATTTCCATCTCTCATCCAGGAGCTTTTTATCGGGCTCTCCCTGTTGGGTGGTGGAGTGGGCGGATACTACATGATCAAGCTCTACCGAATCCCCGCACGCCCCTACTGGGATCACTGGCATACTGCTGCTGCATTTGTTGGAACCGCTCTCTCTCTTGGTGCACTCCTGCTATTCCTGATTGCATTAGCCATGGATCAACTCTCACCAGAACTGGGTCGACTGCTGGCGATGGTGATGGCCTTTGGGATCTCACTGGAGGGGATTGGGCTACTCTTTCACTCGCTAGATCTGGAACACGCCACAAATGAAGGAGCTGCCTCCATCTACCAGCAGCAGACCACATATGGCTACAGTTACTGGCTTCGCAATGGGTTGATATCTTTCTCCCTGTTGCTCCTCTTCACCATGACCTGGTTTGATCTCTATTCAGCCCCACTTCTCCTTTTGCTGGCTGTAATGGTGGCTGTGGCCTCCATCATTGGTCGTGCACTGTTCTATGTTCTGGTTATTCCAACCACCATGCCAGGCGCCTTCTTCTGGAAAAATCCGGGTTTCATGGAGCATGCCATTGAGAGTGGCCTCTCCGAAACAACAACATTAGGGGTAGAGCCCTCCCGCCACCACCCCTTCCGCCTGGATGAGCTGATCGCCGATGCCCGTTGCGCACTGAACCAATACCTTGCAACCAACAGGAGCACCAAAGCTCGTTAACCCGGATATCTCATACCATTACTTTCCGATACAGAAGGAGGAAAAGATCTTTCCCAGAAGATCGTCACTGGTGAACTCTCCTGTAATTTCGGAGAGCGCCTCCTGAGAGTGGCGCAACTCCTCAGCCAGCAGTTCTCCGGCATGGAATTCTGTCAGCTGTTCCCTGCCCTGCTGTAGTGAACGTTGGGCACGTTGCAGTGCATCAAGGTGGCGCCTTCTGGCAAGAAAAGTTCCCTCTCCACCCGACTGATAACCTGCAGCATCCTTAAGAAAGGTGCGTAGCAGGTTGACTCCATCTCCACTTTTTGCCGAGATCGCTATCTCTGTATCTCGCTCTCCACCCTGAAGCCCGGGCTCTTTCCCGGTTAGATCTATTTTTGTGCGCACGATAGTGACAGGAATATGCTCTATCTGATCCAGTGCATGCCAATCCTCTTCTGTAAGACCATCTTGATCATCTACCAGCAGAAGTACTTGGTCCGCTTTTTCAATCTCTTGCCAGGCACGACGGATCCCCTCCTGCTCCACTGGGTCGTCGCTCTCTCTCAGCCCTGCGGTATCGATAATGTGGATTGGAAGCCCATCTATATCAATCTGCTCCTTGAGTAGATCTCTGGTGGTACCTGGAATCTCGGTCACAATGGCTGACTCTTTTCCAGACAGCACATTAAGCAGGCTGGACTTGCCTGCATTGGGGCGGCCAGCAATGACCAGAGTCATCCCCTCTTTTAACAAAACCCCCTCTCTGGCACTATCCAATACCCGCTCCAGCTGTTGCGCAATCGCCTGCAGCCTGCCTGCAACGTCTCCTTCTGCCAGAAAGTCTATCTCCTCCTCTGGAAAATCCATTGATGACTCTACATAAATTCGCAGCTCAGTTACCGCATCAACCAGATGATGAACCTCTGTTGAGAAAGCGCCTTGAAGAGAGCGCACGGCAGAGCGTGCCGCCTGCTCCGAGGCGCTGTCAATCAGGTCTGCAATCGCCTCTGCCTGCACCAGATCCATTTTGCCATTGAGAAATGCACGTTCCGAAAACTCTCCTGGACGTGCTGCTCGTGCTCCCAACTCCAGTGCTCTACGCATCAACTGGTCCATAACCACAGGACCACCATGCGCCTGCAGCTCAAGCACATCATCACCAGTAAATGAGTTTGGATTGGGGAAAAAGATGGCTATCCCCTGATCGATGGGATCCCCTTTCTCATCCAGAAAACTGAGAAGCTCAGCTACTCTTGGTTCCGGGACCTTCCCAAGAATTGAGAGTGCTATTGGTTGAACACTGTCGCCCGATACCCTGAGTATGCCCACACCACCGCGACCATTGGCAGTCGCCTGGGCACAGATGGTCTCATCCAAGATCTATACGCCGGGATTATCCAGCGGCCTCGATCTTTTTGGTTATATACCACTGCTGGGATATGGAGATCACATTATTCACCACCCAGTAGAGAACCAGGCCAGCCGGGAAGAAGGCAAAGAAGACGGTAAATACAACCGGCAGAACCATCATCACCTTCTGTTGAATAGGGTCTATTGGTGCTGGATTAAGCCTCTGCTGAATCAACATGGAGCCACCCATCAACAACGGCAAAATATAGTACGGATCCTTGGCGGAGAGGTCCTGAATCCAGAGCATGAATGGTGCCTGACGAATCTCAACGCTCTCCAGTAGCACCCAGTAGAGGGCAATAAAGACGGGGATCTGCACCAGAATAGGGAGACAGCCACCCATGGGGTTGACCTTCTCCTCTCGGTAGATCTTCATCATTGCCTCATTCATCTTTTGACGATCATCTCCGTAGCGCTCTTTTAGTGATGTAAGACGTGGCGAGAGTTTGCGCATTCTCGCCATCGAGCGATAGCTTGTCTCCGACAGCTTGAAAAACACCAGTTTAATCAGAATGGTAAGCAAAATAATAGAGAGCCCCCAATTGCTGACCACATCCTGAATCTCGTTGAGAATCCAGAATAGCGGCTGCGCCAGGAATGTCAGCCAACCGTAATCGACCGTCAGCTCTAGCCCCTCGGCCAGTAACTCAAGACGCTCCTGATCTTTGGGCCCGGTGTATAACTGTATTGCTAGATCTCCACTCTCCCCTGCTGGCACAGAGACAACTGGAAGAATTGCTCCAATGGCATAGTGCCCACTGGACTGTTGGTCTGTATAGAGTGTTGGCTTAAGATTTGAGTCTGGAACAACCGCAGCAAGGAAGTAGTGCTGAATCATTGCAACCCATCCTTTGTCCGCATTGCGGATAGGTGCTCTGTTTGCCATCTCGTCAAAATCTACCTTCTGGTAATGTTCACTATTGGTGTAGGTAACGCCGCCGGTATATGTATAGATAAAGCTGTTTTCAGCCTCTGGTGTCTGATCATTTCTCAGTAGCTGACCATAGAGTCCACCCTTCCAGGTTGTGGTGCCACTATTTTCTACATGGTAGACCACATCAATCTTGTAGCTGTTGTGATGGAATATGTATGTTTTTGTAATCTTGATTCCATTAGCATCATCGTGCCACACCATTGGCACCTGCAACTCCTCCTCTCCAGCCATTACAAAATTAGTCTGCTCTACCTCGTAGATGGCGTGATGATCAGGATAGCTGCTCTTTACTGTCCCCTTTCCACCCATAATTCCTGTCTGCGCAACAAAGAACTGGTCGTCCTCACTCATCAGGCGGAATGGGATATTTTTGTGCTCTGAGTCCTGTCCGTGCTGACGCAGATCAACCTGTCGCAGATCTCCTCCCTCACTGTTTATTATCACACTCAGAAGGTCTGTCTCAACATGAATGGGTGTGCCGGATGCTCTCATCTCACTCTCGGCAACCACACGAGGCTGACCGCTCTGCTCAGCCTCAGGGGCAGAAACCCTGGGAACTCCTCCCCCTGTAGCGATATCAACGGTTCTCGCCTCAGGCGCTACAGGAACAGAAAATGTCTGTGCATGCTGCTGCTCTGCTTGAGAAAGCTGTGGTTGACCGGCTCCCTGCTCCAGTTGCCACGCATCCCACAACATTAGTGAGAGAAAAGAGAGTGCAACAAATAGGATGAGTCTCTGAGTGTCCATGATTATTCGCTAACTGCCTGTATCTGTTTTTTTGATCTGTTTATTTTATCGAAAAGAAGATCCAGTCTGCGACGAATCTCTTTTTTGTCTAGCCTCACCACGCCAGAGCGGCAAAGCACTATAACATCAATCCCTGAAAGCTCGCACTGCAGGGTACGAAAGCTCTCTCTTGAGATCCGTTTGACACGATTCCTGTCAACCGCGAGCTTTAGCTTTTTTTTTGCAATCACCAGGCCAAGACGTGCATGGTTCAGATTATTTAACCTTGCCAGCAGGAGAAAAGAGTCATCTCCCGCCTTGCAACAACTATTATCAAAGACTTGGCTATAATTGGCTGCGGTAAGCAGTCGTCGCTCGGAAGAGAATGAGGCCTCCATCTTTAATAGAAAAAAAGAGGTGCTATAGAGCACCCCTTTCTTCAACCTTGGCTATCTGTAAAATTAAGCAGCCAGGCGCGCGCGCCCTTTCGCTCTGCGAGCGTTCAGGATCTTGCGTCCTGACTTGGTTTTCATTCTTGCACGAAATCCGTGAGTACGCTTACGCTTCAGTACACTAGGTTGAAATGTACGCTTCATGATCGTTCACCTTTTTATATCTTGTTAAATCTGTATTTGGCCATACCTGAACAGGCCTCAGCCCATTCCAGAGAACAGCGAACTCTACTCCTTGATCAACAATAAATCAATGAATAAAAAACAGAAGCAACTGTGGATAACTTTTTCTCTTGGGGCTACAATCATCCTCATTCAGGGGGGTTTGTTGTATGGTTTCTTTGTCTTCAGGTTCCTGCTTATAGTAAATATATTCTTTATTAATCAAACGATTATAAAGCATCAAGGAGGATGTTTAGTGGCTGAGGTTTGGACTAACTGTCTAAGGATTCTAGGTGATGAGCTTCCGGATGAGGAGTTTAATGCATGGATACGCCCTCTCCACGTCACTGAAAAAGATGGATCAATCGAGTTGTTTGCCCCAAATGGGTTGATACTTGATCAGGTTCAGAGTCACTATCTTCCTCTTATCAGACGAACTATTCTGCAGATTGATGATTCCGAGAGCGAAGTTTTTCTCTATATCGGCTCAAACTCTAAGAAGAGTTCAGTAGCTCAGCCCGAGTCCCTGCTACCTGAATATTTTGAGAACAATCTGAACCCGTTTTTTACATTCTCAAACTTTGTTGAGGGAAAGACAACCCAGTTGGCCCATGCCGCCGCCAAACAGGTTGCAGATAACCCTGAATCCAGCTATAACCCTCTGTTTATACACGGATCAACTGGTCTCGGCAAAACCCATCTGATGCACGCCATCGGTCACCAGCTGTTGAAGAAAAACCCATCAAGCAGAATTCTATATATCCGGTCTCAGAATTTTGTGAATGATATGGTCAGTGCCCTGCGTCACCACACTATTGACCAGTTCAAACAGTATTTTCATGGTCTAGATGTTCTATTGATCGATGATATTCAGTTCTTTGCCGGAAAACACTCCTCACAGGAGGAGTTTTTCAATACATACAACGCCCTTCTTGAGGGAAACAAGCAGATTGTTCTTACCAGCGACAAATATCCGAAAGAGATAGACAAGCTTGAGGATAGACTTAAGTCACGCTTTGGGGCCGGGCTTACCGTTCCTGTCGAGCGTCCAGAGCTAGAGACCAGGGTAGCAATACTGATGAAAAAGGCTGAGCAGATACCACTGGACCTTCCTCAGGAGGCTGCATTTGAGATTGCTAAACTGGTGAAATCAAACGTTAGGGAGCTTGAGGGTGCCCTCAATAATGTTCGGGCCAATACCCAGCTGACCGGTGAGCCCATTACCATTGAAAGTGTACGAGTTGCTCTTAGGGATCTGATCGCTGTCCATGATCGTCTGGTATCAATTGACAATATTCAGAAAACCATCTCTGACTACTATAACGTCTCTCTGTCAGACCTCCTTTCAAAAAGTCGTTCGCGCTCAATAGCACGTCCCCGCCAGATTGCCATGTCGCTGGCGAAAGAGTTGACAGAAAAGAGCCTGCCTGAAATTGGCAGAGCCTTTGGTGGACGAGACCACACAACAGTGATACATGCTTGTAAAAAAATAAATGAGTTAAGAGAGAGTGACTCAAGAACAAATGATGATTATCAAAACCTTCAACGACAATTAAGTGCTTGATAATTCATGGTTGTCTAACAAGTTGTTAAAAACTGTGTGGATAACCAATGAGAATAGTGAGAAAGAAAATTTGAGAAAAAGTTATCCACAGTTTTGAGACAGTTTTGTCTCCCTGTTTGGAACAGTTTAAGAATATATGTAACAGACTGAAATAATTAATAAAAATAGGTTTCATAACAGTAAAACGTCAACACTATTACTACTACTATCTTATATATAGAATATTTATTACTTAGAGGGGATATTTAAGAATGAAGTTTTCCATTTTGCGTGAGAATCTACTACAGCCATTGCAATCAATCAGTGGTGCCGTAGAAAAGAGGCAGACTCTTCCCATTCTCTCTCACATCTTTGTTGATGTATCAGATGACAGTGAGCTGACACTAATTGGTACGGACCTTGAGGTTGAGATAAAAATAACCATTCAAGTGACAGGAGAATTTGAGCCAGGTACAACTACAATTCCTGCCAGAAAGTTTTCCGACCTCTCGAAAGCTCTCCCTGATGAGTCAGAGATCAAGGTAGAGATAAACAAGAGTCGCGCAGCCGTCCGTTCTGGAAAGAGTAGATTTACCCTATCAACCCTATCTGCCGGGGATTTTCCTCGTGTAGACGAAATTTCAGAGGTTGCCTCTATTGATGAACTTAGCCACTCCGCATTGAAAAACCTGTTACAAAAAAGTCAGTTCTCAATGGCTATGCAAGATGTTAGATACTACTTGAATGGTCTGCTACTTGAGCTTGAAGGAAAGGAGTTGAGACTGGTTGCTACAGATGGACACAGACTGGCATTCTGCCGTCGCACATTGAACCAAGACTACGGTGAGAAAAAACAGGTTATCATCCCCCGCAAGGCAGTCCATGAGCTTATGCGCCTGTTGGATGATAGTGATCAGCCGGTTAAGCTGATTCTTGGCTCAAACCATCTTCAGGCTGTACTGGGTGAATTGACGCTTACAACCAAGCTTATAGATGGACGTTTTCCGGATTACCAGCGTGTTATACCACGTGAAGGCAAAAGAACCCTGGTAACCAATAATGAAAATTTCAGAAAGGCGGTGAGTCGTGTCTCAATTCTTTCCAACGAGAAATATCGCGGGATTCGTATGGCAATGAGCGAGTCTGTAGTAACTATTCACGCAAACAATCCTGAACAGGAAGAGGCTGAAGAGGAGTTGTCGGTTCAATACAGTGGAGAGCCAATGGAGATTGGTTTTAACTCTGCCTATATGATGGATGCCCTTTCTGTAATTAGTGATGATGAGGTAACGATATACTTTATTGATGAAAATAGCAGTAGCCTGATTCACACCCAGAATGATCTTGAAGAGTACAAGTTTGTTGTTATGCCTATGAGGCTTTAATAGATAACCTATTAAAAACTAAAGGTTTTTAGTTGTATATCCGGTCGCTTGCTGTTTCTGATTGTCGAATTATTTCTAATGCTGAAATTGTTCCATCACCAGGATTTAATCTTATTTGTGGGGAGAATGGCAGCGGAAAAAGCTCACTTCTTGAGGCGATCTATCTGCTTGGTACGGGACGATCGTTTCGTTCACCATCGCCCTCCTCTCTTGTTAAATACGGTAAAAATATATTAACTGTATTTGCAGAAATAGAATCACCATCAGGACAACTTTTTTCCGTTGGTATGGAGCGAGGAAAAAACAATAATCGTCTTCACATCAATAGATCCCCCACTATACGCCTATCAGAGGCTGCTGAGATTTTACCCCTGCAAATTATTACGCCGGATTCAATCAACCTGGTAATTGGGGCACCACGCAGTAGAAGATCATTTCTCGACTGGGGAATGTTCCACGTGGAACCTGATTTTCTAAATGTTGTTAAGCGGTATAAAAAAACAGTTCGACAGAGAAATGCTCTTCTAAAAAGAGAAAGGAGAGCAGGTAGCGAGTTGTCATACTGGAATGAGTTGTTGGCAGATGATGGGGAGAAAATAACCGCTTACAGAAGAGATTATCTTGATGAGATAGTTGAAATTTACCAGGAAAAGATCTCTACACTAATGGAAAGTCTATCAGGGCTTGATATAACTTTTAGTTATCGTAAAGGGTGGAGTGGCTCTGGAGATCTGCTCGGTGCTATTGAGGGCTCCATGGAAAAAGATATAGCCACAGGAAGAACTACGCATGGACCACATGAGGCTGACTTTATTATTAGTAGTAACAAAGGAAAAGCAAAGGATGTTTTATCAAGAGGACAGGCGAAGTTATTGTCTATAGAGCTTTATCTGTCTCAGCTTTACCATCTGCATGAGAAAATGGGAAAGCGCGCAGTCATTTTATTGGATGACATTTTCTCAGAACTAGACAGGAATAATGGTTTTCTCATTCTGAACTATCTTGTCTCTGGCGGATACCAGGTTTTTGCAACAACTACTGACCCGGGCTTAAAATTGCCTGATATCGGTAATGTTGAAATGTTCCACGTGGAACATGGCGATATAATTCATCAGTGAGGCTGTTACAGTAAAGGCTCTTGCTGAGGGAGGAGGATGTACGGTAGATGTCTGTAATGAGGATATGTTGGGGCTATAACTGGTTGAATATGATATAATCAGGGGATTATTATCGAGCGTATATTTTTATATTACAAGCGGTGGTAAATAACCCTGATATATAAAGTTGTTCTACGCTAACGCCTTGATTTGCTGAGAAAATTATGAGTGATGAAAACCTGTATGATGCCTCCAATATTCGTGTACTGAAAGGTCTTGATGCTGTTCGAAAAAGACCTGGGATGTACATCGGTGATACCGATGATGGAACAGGTCTGCACCACATGGTTTTTGAGGTTGTAGATAATGCGATTGATGAGGCTCTGGCTGGCCACTGTAATCGGATAGGGGTAACAATTCATACCGACAACTCTGTTACCGTCAGAGATGATGGAAGAGGAATTCCTGTTGATATTCACCCAGAGGAGAATAGGTCAGCCGCAGAGGTAATCATGACCGTGTTGCATGCCGGGGGAAAGTTTGACGATAACTCATATAAAGTTTCCGGAGGATTGCATGGAGTGGGGGTTTCGGTGGTAAATGCTCTCTCCGAGGACCTTCAGTTGACGATCCATAGGGGGGGTAAGGTTTATAGGCAGAGTTACAGGTTGGGGGAGCCTGTCGCACCTCTGGAGCCTGTAGGGGATTCCGATCAGTCTGGGACCGAGGTGCGTTTCAAGCCAAGTACTGAGATTTTTAGTACGAATGAGTTTCATTACGATATTCTTGCAAAGCGGTTAAGGGAGCTCTCATTTCTTAATTCTGGTGTCCATATCGAGCTGAATGATGAGAGGGGGGATGGAGAGCGGCATGATGTCTTCAATTATGATGGGGGGATTAGCGCTTTTGTTGAACACCTGAATCGAAAAAAGACCCAAATTCATGAGAAGGTTGTCTATTTTGATCTGGAGAAGGGTGGGGTAACGGTAGAGGCGGCCCTGCAGTGGAACGACTCCTATCAAGAGAACATCTTCTGTTTTACCAATAATATCCCCCAAAAGGATGGTGGTACCCATCTGGCCGGGTTTAGAGGTGCATTGACCAGGTCAATTAATCGATACGTTGAAAAAGAGGGGATTGCAAAAAAATCAAAAGTCTCTCTGACTGGTGATGATGCCAGAGAAGGGTTGACTGCAGTCGTCTCTGTTAAGGTGCCAGACCCCAAGTTTTCTTCCCAAACCAAGGATAAGTTGGTCTCATCAGAAGTACAAAGCATTGTAGAATCAATAACATATGATGTGGTGTCAGATTTTCTGCTAGAGAATCCAGGTGAGGCAAAAACAATTACAGGAAAGATTGTTGATGCGGCACGGGCACGTGATGCTGCGAGAAAGGCGCGTGAGCTTACGCGGCGCAAAGGGGTGCTGGATATAGCGGGACTTCCCGGAAAGCTTGCAGACTGTCAGGAGAGGGATCCTGCGCTCTCTGAACTGTTTCTGGTGGAGGGTGATTCAGCTGGTGGTTCGGCCAAGCAGGGTAGAGACCGCAAGACCCAGGCAATACTTCCGCTGAAGGGAAAAATTCTCAATGTAGAGAAAGCTCGTTTTGACAAAATGCTCTCCTCGGCAGAGGTGGGAACATTGATTACTGCATTGGGCTGCGGGATTGGTAAAGAGGATTATGATCCTGACAAGCTGCGTTATCACCGCATCATCATAATGACGGATGCCGATGTGGATGGTTCTCATATCCGCACACTGCTGCTGACCTTCTTCTATCGTCAGATGACTGAGTTGGTAGAGCGAGGGCATGTCTATATTGCACAGCCACCGCTATACAAGGTTAAAAAAGGGAAGCAGGAGCGTTATGTAAAGGATGACCCTGCACTGGAGGATTATCTGCTACAGACAGCCATTCATGGTGCGGAGCTATTCCTGTCCAGTTCTGTGCCACCTATCTCGGGTAGTGCGCTTGAGACCCTGGCTAAGCAGTATCTGCAGGTTGAAAGCAGTATTGAGAGGCTGTCTCGCCGCTATGACCGGGATGTTTTGCAGACCTTGGTTAGCTCCCCGGCTCTCTGGTTGGAGTCTGTTGATAATGACGAGGCCTCAGCATGGCTGGACTCGTTCCTGACCATGGTAAACAGGGATAGAAAACCTGAGGATCAGATTGTTGCATCGATAGTTGCCGACTCCACAACCGAGCGTTCACTCTGTTTTAATATTCGTACTCATGGCATGGTTGAGTCTACCCACTTCTCTGAGGAGTTTTTCCGCTCTGCAGAGTACAAGGCAATGATGTCATTAAGAGAGAGCCTGGAAGGGCTGATTGAGGCAGGAGCCGAGATCAGAAGAGGGGAGAGAGCACACCCGGTAACCTCATTAGGTGAGGTTGTTGAGTGGTTGATGAAAGAGGCAAAGAGGGGTCAGCAGATTCAACGCTATAAAGGTCTTGGTGAGATGAATCCGGAACAGCTGTGGGAGACCACACTGGATCCAGAGACACGTCGTCTGCTTCAGGTGAATATTGAGGACACTATTGCTGCAGATGAGATTTTTACCACCCTTATGGGTGAGCTGGTTGAGCCTCGCAGGGAGTTTATTGAGGATAATGCGTTGATGGCATCAAACCTTGATGTTTAGGAAAGAGGCTCCTGGAGCTTTTCAAGTTTCTCCATTTCACTATTGATCCACTCTTCAGCACGCCGGTTGATCTCATTGGCAGAGAGCCCTGTAGTCTCAATCGGTCGTCCAATATGTACCTCTATTGTTCCAGGCTTTTTTAATAGGCCGCGACGCGGCCAGAATGTACCTGCGTTATGTGCTACCGGGATAACCGGGTAACCTGAACCTGCGGCAAGGGTTGCACCACCTTTTGCAAACCTCTTTTTTGTGCCTGGTGCAAGACGAGTCCCCTCTGGAAAAATAACCACCCAGATGCCCGCTTTCAGTCTCTCTATCCCCTGGTCAACTACTTGTTGCAGTGCCTTGCGACCAGCCTGGCGATCAATTGCTACCGGTTTTAACAGTGCCAGCCCCCATCCGAAAAACGGGACCCATAGGAGGCTACGTTTAAGCACCCAGACCTGAGGGGGAAAGATGCGTTGAAAAGCCATGGTTTCCCAGGCGGACTGGTGTTTACTAAATATGATGGCTGCCTTTGAGTTGTCGATATGCTCGACACCAGAGATCTTGTAGTTCAATTTGCAGGTTATCTTCAGCCACCAGATAACAAAGGTGGCCCAGAGGGTTATGATACGGTAACGGACAGGGAACGGAAAAGCTGCAACCAGTAGAGCAAGCAGGGTGATAACGGGGGCACTAATCACCATGCCAACAAAAAACAGTAGAGACCTAAGGTAGATCATTATGTATCAGAGAGGGCACCACTCAAGAGAGCATCAACAAAGCTGTAGAGATCGTTAAACTGCAGAACATCGTCCAGACCCTGATCCGCTTCGATTGTCCTCTCGCCCTTGCCTGTTTTTACCAAAATAGGAATGGCGCCAACTGCTCTAGCGGCATCAAAATCGCGTAGTGAGTCACCAACAGCATAAACCCCCTCAACCGGTTTGCCTAATCTGGTCTCTATATCTTTGAACAGTCCGGGTTTAGGTTTTCTGCATTCACACTCATCCTCTGGCTGGTGTGGACAGTAAAAGATGGCCTCTACAGAGGCCCCTTCCTCCTCAAGCTGAAGATACATTTTCTCGTGTATTTTTCCCAGTGTCTCAATATCAAATAGTCCACGACCAACCCCGGACTGATTGGTTGCAACTACGACCCGATAACCTGCATGGTTAAGTCTGGCAATTGCCTGAATACTACCGGGTAGTGGATGCCACTCATCGGGGGATTTGATGTACTCATCCGAATCCTCATTAATGACACCATCCCGATCAAGAATAATCAGCTCCATGGCTACTGCTCCTTAACTCCTCTGAACTCCGAAACACGGATTCTCCCATCAACCATCCTCGATTGTCTCTGTTCCAGCTTTTTCATCTTGTCCCAGAATGATTGATTAAGGTCGAATTTTGCCGCAATTGCAGTTCCCATCAACAGGATAAAGAGGTCCGCGCACTCCTCGGCCAGCTCCTCTTTCCCTTTTCCCTTGGTGACACATGATGAGATCTCTCCCAACTCCTCAGCCATGAGTGAGATTCTATAGGTCATCTCTTCGCCACCATTCTCACTAAACTGATGTTTGTCGTGAAAGGCCTGGACCTCATTCAACATCTCTTGGTAGGAGTCTCTGTTCATCTCTGTCTCAGGTGGTATGGAGCAGAGAGATATCTGCAATTCTGAGGAACTGGTTACGTAGTTGGGAGAGCAGGGCGAGACGATTATTCCGGATATCCTGATCATCTGCCATTACCATCACCGTATCAAAAAACTGATCAACAGACCCCCGCAACCCTGAGAGAAGTTTCAGTGCAGTCCCATAATCGTTCTGTTGCAGGGCATCATCGAGCTGTTGGCGGATCTGATCAAGTCTGGAGTGGAGAGACTTTTCAGCCTCCTCCTCTAGCAGTGCAACATCAACCTGGCCATCAACAACATCATCAGCCTTTTTCAACAGATTATGTATTCGCTTGTTGGCAGCACTCAGGCCGACAGCCTCTTCACTATCAACAAAACTGTTAACAGCAGAGATACGGAGATCAAAGTCCATCGGCTGTGGAGGCTGACAGGAGAGGACAGACTCAAATACTGCCGGTGAGATATTTTGGTCTCGGTAGTAGCCGCGCAGCCGTTCCAACATGAAGGCAAAAACCTTCTGTGCAGTACCACCATCTATTTTGTCTCCGTAGCCTTCAGCCGCCGACTGAATCAGCCTCAGCAGGTTTAGAGGATGGCTATTTTCAACCATGATACGGAGCACCCCAAGAGCTGCCCGGCGCAGAGCAAATGGATCTTTATCTCCTGTTGGCACCATTCCAATGCCAAAAATTCCCACCATGGAGTCAATGCGCTCAGCCAGGGCAACAGCTTCGCCTGTGGGGGTTGATGGGAGTTGATCGCCAGAGAAGCGGGGCATGTATTGCTCATCCAGGGCAGCCGAAACCTCTACAGGTTCGTTATCATGCTCCGCATAGTAGCGTCCCATGGTGCCTTGCAGCTCCGGGAACTCCTTTACCATATTGGTCAGCAGGTCACATTTCCCCAGCATTGCCGCACGGTTGGCGTGTTCAGTGCTGGACCCAAGTTCGGATGCAATGGTTGAGGCAAGCTGAGCAACACGTTCCGACTTGTCCAAAAGTGATCCAAGCTTGTCCTGATAGACTACTTTTTTCAGCCCATCCTGGTGAGAGGAGAGCGCTTGGCTCAGATCCTGTTCCCAGAAGAATGCGGCATCAGAGAGGCGTGGACGAATTACACGCTCATTCCCACTCTGTACCATTGTTGGGTCACTGCTCTCGATGTTGCTTACAGTTATGAAGTGAGCCATCAGCTCTTCACTGCCATTCACCACCGGGAAGAACTTCTGGTGGCCTTGCATTGATGCAATCAATGCCTCCTGAGGAACCTCCAGGAAACGCTTCTCAAAGCTGCCGCCAACTGCAACAGGCCACTCTACAAGTGCCGTGACCTCATCAAGCAGTGCAGCATCGATAACGGCATGGCCACCAAGCTTTTCAGCCACAGCAGCGACTTGCTGGAGAATCTTCTCTTTTCGATTTTT
The DNA here is from genome assembly GCF_982804495.1 of Candidatus Thiopontia autotrophica. Lineage (NCBI taxonomy): Bacteria > Pseudomonadati > Pseudomonadota > Gammaproteobacteria > Candidatus Thiopontia > Candidatus Thiopontia autotrophica. Next base: position 75,676 of record NZ_CEYDPX010000002.1, read on the forward strand.
ACTGTCAGCTAGTACCATCCCATCACTTTCCAACTGTGTCGCATAGCTATCTGCAGATGAGATTGTTATTTTCTCAGGGTGGTGGAAACGGTGCCCCTGAGTCTGGTTGCCTGAGGTGATTCCATATAGTGTGGCAGGGACAACAGTTGTGCCAAGCATGGCCACAACCCAGTGTACAGGGCGCAGGAATTCAGCATCGGAGGATCCCCAGCGCATTCTTTTTGGAATAGGGAGGCGATCCAGGGCGGTCTGAATAATCTCTGGCAATAACTCAATCGTGGGAGCACCCTTGGATGTTATCTGATAACTCATCCAGATCCCCTTGGGGGTCTCAACCCTATCAAGCTGGTCAACCTCAACCCCACAAGAGCGGGCAAATCCGATTACAGCCTTGGTTGGGCTTCCATCATCCTCAAAGGCCGCGGCCTCCGCAGGGCCTTTTCTCTCGGTTTCACGATCAGCCTGTTTTGTCTGTAGCGCTTTGATGGTAAGTGCCAGGCGTCTTGGAGCAGCGTAAAGTCTGACCTCTCCATATTCCAGACCGGTACTCTGGAGGCTTGACTCTACCTCTTGTCCCAGGGCCTGACTCAGTGATTGCAGAGATTTTGGCGGGAGCTCTTCAGTACCCAGCTCAAACAGAAAGTCTTCAAATTGGGTTGTGCTCATGAGGCTTCTCCGGAAGGTGTGACAGACTCGTCAAGCATGGGGAATCCAAGACTCTCGCGGCGCTCATAATATGCCTGCGCAACAGCACGGGAGAGGCCGCGAATGCGTCCAATAAAGCGGGCACGCTCAGTGACCGAAATGGCATTTCTGGCATCCAGTAGATTAAACAGATGAGAGGACTTAAGCATCATCTCATAGGCAGGAAGAGAAAGATCGGCCTCAATAAGCTTCTTGCTCTCTGCCTCACAGCTATCAAATTGATGAAATAGCTCCTCTATATTGGCATGTTTGAAATTGTAGGCAGACATCTCCACCTCATTCTGGTGAAAGACATCTCCGTAGGTAACCTTGCCTAGCGGGCCATCGGTCCATACCAGATCAAAGACGCTCTCCACTCCCTGCAGATACATGGCGATACGCTCCAGGCCATAGGTGATCTCGCCGGTTACCGGACGACAGTCAAGGCCACCCACCTGCTGGAAATAGGTGAACTGGCTCACCTCCATCCCATTCAACCAAACCTCCCAACCAAGCCCCCAGGCACCCAGGGTGGGAGATTCCCAGTTGTCTTCCACAAAACGGATATCGTGTACCAGCGGATCAATTCCCAGCATACGAAGCGAGTCGAGATAGAGCTCCTGAATCTTCAGTGGCGATGGTTTGATTACAACCTGAAACTGGTAGTAGTGTTGCAATCTATTTGGGTTCTCACCATAACGCCCATCAGTTGGGCGGCGGGATGGCTGTACATAGGCAGCACTCCAGGGCTCAGGCCCGATTGCCCGCAAGAATGTGGCGGGGTGGAAGGTGCCGGCTCCAACCTCCATATCGTATGGTTGATTTAGTAGGCACCCCTGTTCCGCCCAGTAGTTCTGAAGCGAAAGAATCAGCCCCTGAAAAGTAGATGAATCGTTGTTGTTCATGAAAAACCTGAAAAGATGGTTGTTATCTCTCTGGAAAAGGGGGAATTATAACACCACTGCTTCCACCTCATGTCCACCTCCATTACAGTTGTACCTGTTATGTCAAATACTACCCAGACAGATGTTCTGATTATTGGTGCCAGCGCATCAGGCTTGATGTGTGCAATAGAGGCAGGAAAGCGAGACCGCAGAGTTATTGTGCTGGATCATGCAGATAAACCGGGCAAAAAAATCCTCATATCTGGAGGGGGGCGCTGTAATTTCACCAATCAGCAGGTAAGTGCTGACAACTACATATCCCACAACCCCCATTTCTGTAAATCTGCGCTGAGCCGTTTTACCCAGTGGGATTTTATCGCCATGGTGAACCAATATCGGATCCCACACCATGAGAGGGATCACGGACAGCTATTCTGTGACAACAGCGCCAGGGATATCCTAGATATGCTGCTCGCCGAGTGTGAAATGGCAGGAGTGGATATACGTCTACAGAGAGAGATTAAAACCATCGGTAAGGAGGGTGAGCGCTTCACTGTAGAGACATCACGAGGGTGTTTTCAGGCGACCTCTTTAGTGATGGCTACCGGTGGGCTCTCTATTCCAAAGATGGGAGCGACCCCTTTAGGCTATCGGATAGCGGAACAGTTTGGGCACCATATCTGGCCAACTACTGCGGGGCTGGTTCCACTGACCCTGCATAGTGAGGAGCGAGAGAAGTTTTCCGTATTGTCAGGTGTTGCAGTGGACAGTGTTGTTAGCACAGGTCATAACCAGTTTAGAGAGAGCATGCTGTTTACCCATAGAGGCCTTAGTGGCCCAGCTATTTTGCAAATCTCATCGTACTGGCATCCGGGTGAGACCATTTACATTAATCTATTGCCGGATACGGATTTAGAACAGTTTCTGATTACAAAGCAGTCAACACAACCCAATAGTAGGGTGGGAACTGTATTGAGTGAGCTTCTGCCCAAGCGGATTCCTCCGCTGTTACTGGGCAGAGAGATAGCAGATACCAGACTGCAGGAGATGACTTATGCCCGTTTCGGTGATGTTGCGCAACAGCTGCAAAGGTGGGAGCTCAAGCCAAATGGTACGGAGGGTTATAGAACCGCTGAGGTAACCCTGGGAGGAGTTGACTGTGATGAGCTCTCATCCAAAACCATGGAGTCCGGCAAGGTGTCGGGGTTGTATTTTATTGGAGAGGTGGTTGATGTCACTGGCTGGTTAGGCGGTTACAACTTTCAGTGGGCCTGGTCATCGGGCTGGTGTGCGGGACAGGTGGTTTAGGCCGTTATAATTATGGGGGATTTACCGGACGGGGTACTAGATCCCTTGTCTGTATTGGGTCTGGGTTGAGGGAGAGATTCCCTGGTTAAGTTGTTCTGTTGCTTTGCTGTCACCATTGAGATGCTGCATAAACAGCCTGACAATGTCAGGCTTCTCAATCTCGACTCTTGTGTTGGTTTTTATATCTCTTAGGTCAATTAGAAAGCTGGAAAATGTATTTGGCATATCTTTAACAATGTCGGTATTCAGAAAATCATACTCATTATAGACAGAGTGATATCCGCCTTTCGCCTTATCAATAATGAAGGAGACCTGTTTAAGATTTGTAATGGATGAGGATTTGTCACAGCGTTGAATGCATTTGTCATCTACTATATTTTTCTCGCATCCGGTCACGGGGTGGAACATGCAGACTCGGCTGGTCATCAATACGATAGGGTGCGACATGCTGTAGTAGAGATCAAAACCAGCAGGTTTTTTGATCCTCTTTATCTGCTCTCTGTTGAGTTCATTTGAGACAAATGCACCACTACAGTTAAAATTTTCCTTCAGGCACAACAGGCTGAATGAGTTGACAAGATTCATATAGGGGCCAGCAACCCAGGGGATTCCCCGCTGGTATGCCTCGTAGGCTACGCCACTGTTATTGGTAACAATCTTTTTCGGTTTCAGCTGGTGAAGAAACTCTACAGCGGCATGGTACTCCTCACCAATTAATACAGCCGGAAACCACGGGACTAGCTGCGGGCTGTCGTTAAATAGCTCAATGAGCTCAGCGCTGCTGTCTTGAGTGGAAGAGGGGAGCTGGAAATAGATCTCTGCAACACCATCAACAGAGAGATCAAGATCATCGCGGGAAGAGATCAGTAGTGATAGAGAGTGCTTAATCTCTTCACCAGATCTCTTCAGGGCTGGCATCTCAACTGGACTAACCCTCTCTCTTGAGCCATTCAGGACGAATAGAATTTCAATTTTTATCTTGGTTAG
>NZ_CEYDPX010000002.1:79638-108081 GCF_982804495.1 Candidatus Thiopontia autotrophica
TGTCTTGAGCGATGCAGGGCAGAGTTGTCTCGTGGGTTATCAATAAATGTCTCTCTGCCGATGGAGCTCTGCAAAAAGGAGTTTGAGAAGTCACGGTTAAATACCTTGCGCAGATCACCATCATCGATGCTGGTTGTGCCCTGTTCATAAAACTGCTGTAGCTGTTTTCTCCAGGCATCTACCACGGTATGGACATAGTGGTATTTCTTTATCCGACCCTCAATCTTGATGGAGTCGACCCCGGCATCATGGAGCGCACCAAGGTCGGAATATGCCGAGTTATCTTTTATATTTAGGGGGAAATCTCTCCCCTCGGCAGTGGTCAGGTATTGGTCTCTGCAGGGCTGGCTACAGCGACCACGGTTGCCGGAATTTCCACCGTGCAGAGAGCTCATATAACAGAGCCCTGAAAAGGAGATGCAGTTGGAGCCGTGAACAAAGACCTCGGTCAGCATCCCACTCTCATGTGCAACTGAGCTCAACTTTTTTATCTCATCAAGATTCAGCTCTCTGGAGAGGTTTGTTCTGGTAACCCCCAAATGGTGCAGGAATTTTATCTGGCCAGGGTTGTGGGTAGTCAGCTGGGTGGATGCATGAACCCTGAGCGTTGGAAAATATTTGGAGAGCAGATAGAGTAGCCCCAGATCCTGAACAATAATCCCGTCAATCCTGGTGTTGACCAGCCTGTTCAGCATGGTTAAAAGAGCTGGGATCTCACTCTCCACAATAATGATATTGACGGTCAGAAAGATTTCACAGCGGTGTTTATGTGCCAGCCGGATAATCCCGTTAAGATTTTCGAACGTTATATTTTCTGCCCGATTTCTGGCATTGAACCTATCCAGCCCACAATAGACAGCATCTGCCCCTGCAAGGATGGCCGCCTTGATGGAGTCAATATCTCCACCAGGTGCCAGTAGCTCAATCTCCCTTTTCATTGAAACCTGCCAGAGTGGGACAACTAGCCAGAATCGGTTTTTGTGGCCGGTTTTTTGGTGCGATATCCAGGCTTTGCCAAAATCTCTATATAGAAGGAGTCAAGCGGTTTGGATTCGGCCGCAGTAATCTGTTTATCAATCTCAGAGATATGAGTGACGATGCTGCTTGCCTCATCATCTCCAAATTTGCAGTCAAAATCCCAGTAGTCGGCTCCATCAGGCAGGCTCTTTCTGCGCTCCCTTTTAATGTATTTTCTGACCTCATGTTTGATGGACTCAACAAGACGGGGCCTCGTCTTCTTGGGATGGAGTAGCGAGAATGTTTTTTTCATAAGATGAGCCAGCAGTGCTATGGAGTGAGCGGGCATTATCCGTGAAAAAGGTATCAATTGATAGAACTCGAATCCATACTTTCCAGGTGTGGATTCGGGTAAAATGCGCACTCATTACTGATTAAACCGGGATATTTGATGTCGGAACCGAAAAAAGCGGCGGTATTGGTCTCGGGTGGACTGGACTCCATGCTGGCTGTGCGCGTACTCCAGGAGCAGGGTATTCATGTTGAGGGGATTAATTTCTATACGGGCTTCTGTGTAGAGGGGCATACTCACGCCATTCGCAAGAAAGACCAGAAGAAAGATAAGCGCAACAATGCTCTCTGGGTAGCAGAGCAGTTAGGGATCAAACTCCATATGGTCGATATTGTGGAGGAGTACAAAGATGTTTTGCTAAATCCCAAGCATGGCTATGGAGCCAATATGAACCCATGTCTGGACTGCAAAATCTTCATGGTGAAGAAGGCGCTGGAGTGGATGCATAAACATCAGTTTGATTTTATCGCCACCGGAGAGGTAGTGGGGCAGCGCCCGATGTCGCAACGCAAGGATACAATGCCGGTGGTATCTGGCGAATCTGGTGCGGATGACCTGTTGGTGCGCCCGCTCTGTGCAAAGAATCTTCCCCCCACACTTCCAGAGAGAGAGGGTTGGCTGGATCGTGAAGCCCTATATGACTTCAGTGGCCGCACCCGCAAGCCGCAGATGGCGCTGGCAAAACAGTTTGGCTTTGAAGATTATGCAACCCCGGCTGGCGGATGCTGTTTTCTGACTGATGAGAGTTACTCGATTAAGCTGGTTGACCTGTGGGATGCGCGTGGTTCCAGAGAGTATGAGATGGATGACATTATGCTACTCAAGGTGGGGCGTCATATTCGTCCAAGAAAGAACTTCAAGATGATCATCTCCAGAGAGGAGGGCGAGAATCACTTCCTGCAAGGTTATAGAAACCAGTACACCAGCATGAGAACAACAGATTTCCCCGGGCCTCTGGTATTGATCGATGGCGAAGCCAGTGACGAAGATTTGATGCTGGCCGGCCAAATTACCGCACGCTTTGGTAAAGGAAAAAGCGCCCCTGAGGTTACCGTAGAGATAAGAGGGCGTGATGGAGAGAGCAGAGAGATAACGGTGAAACCAATCTCTCCAGCTGATATTGAAAAAAGCTGGTATATATAGGAGTCGCCTGAATGGCCAATTTTTCCATAGATACTCGAGGCCTGCTCTGCCCCATGCCGGTAATTCGTGCTCAGGAGGTGGTTGAGGAGCTAAATCCAGGCGACCGTCTGGAGGTGCTCTCCTCTGACCCAGGCGCACTGAATGATATTCCGGCCTGGTGTCGAATCAATGGCCATGTGGTGGTGGAAAAAAGCCAGGAGGGGAGAGAGGTGCGCATTGTTATTGAGGTGTAATGCGCCCTATTATGTGGCATACGCCTAAAAATACGCACTATATTGGTGCAATTACCGCTGTTTTTATAAAAAGTTCAGAAAAAGTCTCAAGCAAGATCAGGCAGTTATACGATTGGCACGACTTATGCTATATAATCCGGCGTTCCCTTCGGATTCATGAGCACATCTGATTTCGAAGGATTAATTTTTTACAGGGGTTGGTCACAGGGTAGTGGCTACTCTTTACTAGTGTTTACATTGAATCAGGGGAGTCATTAATGTCTCAGAAAGTACTTAAACTCATCAAGGAGAACAATGCCAAGTTTGTTGATCTCCGTTTCACAGATACCAAGGGCAAGGAGCAGCACGTAACTATTCCTTCAGCCGAGGTTAATGCCGGCTTTTTCAAGGCTGGCAAGATGTTCGATGGATCCTCTATCGAGGGCTGGAAGGGAATCAATGAATCAGACATGATTCTGATGCCAGATGCAGACACTGCATTGTTGGACCCATTCTATGAGGAGCCAACAGTCATTATTCGCTGTAATATTGTTGAGCCTGCAACCATGGAAGGTTATGAGCGTGATCCACGTTCTGTAGCCTATCGTGCAGAAGAGTACCTCAAGTCTACCGGTATTGGCGACAAGGCATTCTTCGGTCCTGAGCCAGAGTTCTTCCTGTTTGATGATGTTCGTTGGGGCTCAGACATGAGTGGCTCTTTCTGCAAGGTTGACTCCGAGGAGGCATCCTGGAATACAGAGAAGGTCTATGAAGGCGGTAACATGGGCCACCGCCCTGGCGTCAAGGGTGGTTACTTCCCGGTACCTCCTGTTGACTCTACTCAGGATATCCGTACTGCAATGTCTCTGGTTATGGAGGATATGGGCCTGACTATTGAGGCACACCACCATGAGGTTGCTACTGCAAACCAGAACGAGATTGCTACTGCATTCAACTCACTGGTCAAGAAGGCGGATGAGGTGCAGATCCTCAAGTATGTAACGCACAATGTTGCACACGCTTATGGCAAAACAGCAACCTTTATGCCCAAGCCAATCGTTGGTGATAACGGAACTGGTATGCATGTTCACCAGTCCATCGCCAAGAAGGGAAAGAATATCTTCTCGGGTAACAAGTATGGCGGCCTCTCTCAGGACGCGCTCTACTATATTGGTGGAATCATCAAACACGCCCGTTCACTGAATGCATTTACCAATGCATCAACCAACTCCTATAAGCGTCTGGTTCCAGGCTTTGAGGCACCAGTAATGCTGGCCTACTCTGCCCGTAACCGTTCTGCCTCTATTCGTATTCCGTTTGTACCGGTACCCAAGGCTACCCGTATCGAGGTTCGTTTCCCTGATCCAACTGCCAACCCATACCTGGCGTTTGCAGCCATGTTGATGGCTGGCCTTGATGGCATCAAGAACAAGATCGATCCAGGTGAGGCGATGGATAAGGATCTGTATGACCTGCCAGCAGAGGAGGCAGCAGAGATCCCAACTGTATGTCACTCCTTTGAGCAGGCGCTTGAGGCGCTGGCCAATGATAATGACTACCTGACACAGGGTGATGTATTTACAGCTGACTTTATTGAAAGCTATATCGACCTGAAGATGGAAGAGGTGACTCGTATGCGTATGACCACCCATCCGGTTGAGTTTGATATGTACTACAGCGTTTAATCTGTAATACATTAAACCTGCAAAAAGCCCCCTCCATTTATGGAGGGGGCTTTTTTTATTTTTCCGATTTGTGATCCATAATAGAATGCACCATAATGGTGCATTATAGCTGCCCAGGGCATCGTGATTTATGCAGTCATGAGTATATCTTGTTTTATAACATATTGTTTTTAAAGAATATTTATTGATATGTTCGGAATAATTATGATACTGGTATAGCGATTGCATTGATTACTGAAGTTATGAATTCTTTCTCCCAAAACAGTATATCTAGCTATGCAGAGCTTGTTGCAGGCCATACAACTGTATCGATACTGATTTTAGACGCTAATCAGCGCCTCTGTTTTCTTAATCCAGCTGCAGAAATTTTACTGGGAACCAGTGCACAGAAGGCGGCAGGCATGCGAATGTCAGAAATAGTGGATATTCGTTGTGATTTGGCAAAAGGGATGCAGCGCATCTCGGAGACAAACTATCCATACACAGAGCGTGAGGTGGAGCTTCGGCTATTTAGTGGCGAGAGCTCTGTAGTGGACTGTTCACTGATTCCACTAACGGAGCATGATGAAGACAACCATGTACTGGTAGAGATACAGAGGGTAGATGAGCAGTTACGCCTGATTAATGAGGATCGGTTGATTAACCAGACGCGAGCATCAGCAGACCTGTTGCGCGGCCTGGCACATGAGATCAAAAACCCTCTGGGCGGATTAAGGGGGGCTGCACAGCTGCTTGAGGGAGAGCTGGAAGATGAGTCACTAAGAGAATATACGGAGGTTATTATTGGTGAGGCAGATCGCCTGCAGACTCTGCTCGACAGAATGTTGGGACCAAGTCGTCCGCCACGCCTGGAAGAGACAAATATTCATGAGGTACTGGAGCGGGTGCGAACTCTTGTTACTGCGGAGGCTGGAGAGTCATCACTACAGATAAAGCAAGACTATGATCCCAGCATTCCAACCATTATGGCTGATCCAGATCTGTTAATTCAGGCTCTGCTCAACATTGTTAAAAATGCGGCACAAACTCTCAACAACAGTGGTGAGATTCAGCTTAGAACACGCATATTGCGCCAGGTGACTATTGGTCATAAACATCATCGCCTGGTCTGTAGTCTGGAGGTTCAGGACAACGGCCCCGGGGTCTCGGAAGAGCTTCAAAAAACCATTTTTCTACCCATGGTAACAGGACGTGCCGAGGGAACTGGCCTCGGCCTCTCAATTGCGCAGTCTATTATCCATCGCCAGGGCGGGGTGATTGAGTGTAATTCCAGGCCCGGCAAAACCATATTCACCTTATTGATTCCGCTGGAGGAATAGAAGATGACTCAGGATACAAAAGTTAGCGAAAAAAACAGAGGGCAGATCTGGGTTATTGATGATGACCGTTCTATTCGCTGGGTTCTGGAGCGAGCACTACAAAAAGCAGGAATGGAGGTAGAGACTTTTAGTGATGGTAATGAGGTGCTGGATAGGCTGGAGCGTGAGAGCCCGGACGTTGTAGTGAGTGATATTAGAATGCCGGGTATTGATGGGCTGGCCCTGTTGAAGGAGATTGGTGCAAGACAACCGGATTTGCCGGTGATCATCATGACCGCCCACTCTGATATGGATAGTGCAGTTGCAGCTTATGAAGGGGGTGCTTTTGAATACCTGCCCAAGCCATTTGATATTGAAGAGGCCACCGGTCTGGTGCAGCGTGCTGTTGAGCAGGTGCATAGTAAACGTACCAGGCAGAGAGAAAAAGGAGAGACCGTAACTGACATCATAGGAGAGTCTCCTGCCATGCAGGAGGTGTTTCGTGCAATTGGGCGTTTGGCGCACTCCAATATGACGGTGCTGATCAACGGGGAATCCGGTACAGGCAAGGAGCGGGTTGCTCAGGCGTTGCACCGTCACAGCCCACGGGCAGACTATCCATTTATTGCCCTTAATATGGCCGCAATTCCCAGAGACCTTATGGATTCAGAACTGTTTGGTCATGAGAAGGGTGCATTTACAGGCGCCACAGGTGTGCGCAAGGGCCGCTTTCAGCAGGCTGATGGAGGCACCCTGTTTCTGGACGAGATAGGGGATATGCCGCTAGAGACGCAAACCAGACTGTTGCGCGTGCTCTCCGAAGGTGAGTTTTACCAGGTGGGCGGACATGCGCCAACCAAGGTGGATGTGAGAATTATTGCGGCTACCCATCAGGACCTGGAGGCGGCGGTCCAGGCTGGAGATTTTCGTGAGGATCTCTACCACCGTCTCAATGTTATCCGTGTTCATGTGCCTGAGCTCTCCGAGCGCAGAGAGGATATTCCGCTGTTGGCAAACCACTTTTTAAGGCTGGCGGCAGAAGAGCTTGAGGTAGAGGAGAAGGAGCTGCTTCCTGAAACAATGAATTATTTAAGTGGTCTGGAGTGGCAGGGCAACGTGCGTCAACTGGAGAACACCTGTCGCTGGATCACAGTAATGGCACCAACCAGGAATGTCTGTGTGGGTGATCTTCCAGCAGAGCTGCGTGCAGAGGGAACAGTTGGCGGTGATAGCTGGGAGAAGGCCCTTGAGCAGTGGCTGAGACAGCATCTCAACCAGGAAGAGGAAGGGTTGCTTGATCAGGTTGTTCCAACCATGGAGAAGATTCTGATCAAGACTGCGCTGGAGCATACAGCAGGCAAGAAACAGGAGGCCGCCCGTCTATTGGGGTGGGGGCGAAATACCCTGACCCGTAAAATCAAAGAGCTCTCCCTGGACGAGCATCGTGAATAACGCCACCTGATAAATCATTGTATAATGGGGAGATGAGCCGGCTATTTTCTATTATGTTGATCTCAATGCTATTCCTGCTTTCAGGTTGTGCAGAGCAGGGTGGTGCCCAGGTCAAAACTACAAAAGTAGAAAAGAGATTGGTCACACCACAACATGAGCCGAACAAACAGATAAGAGAGAAAGCCGATAAAGGCACCACCTCTATACGTCGTTGGGAAGTCTATCGAGGCCATATTACCAAGACATTTTCACGAGCAGCGAGAAACACAGGCATACCTGGCGTACATATACGCAAGCTGGAGGAGTTGTTTTCCGAGCAGATCAATTTTCGCAAAGATATTCAAAAAGGGGATCACTTTACGGTTGTATTTCAACCGGGAGCAGACGGCACACTGCAGAGTGGAAAAATTCTTGCTGCCGAGCTTAATAATCAGGGCAAACCCATACGTGTGATTAACCACACCAACCGTCGTGGAGTGTCACGTTTCTATAGTGGAGACGGTACTCCACTGGAGGCAGATTTTTTGCGTAGCCCGCTAAAAAACACCAAGATAAGTTCGCACTTCACGCTGCGTCGTTACCATCCAGTGCTCAAGAAGTATCGTCCACACAGGGGTACAGACCTTGTTGCCGCAACCGGAACTCCAGTAATGGCAACAGCAGGTGGCGTTGTAGAGAAGCGGGAGCGACAGAGAGGGTATGGAAACGTCATATTCCTGAGTCATGCCGGCGGGAAATACACCACTGTATATGCACACCTTTCACGTTTTGCAAAAAAGCTTAAGGTGGGAACACGAGTAAGGCAGGGCGAGGTAATCGGTTATAGTGGAAGCACTGGATTGGCAACCGGGCCTCATCTCCACTACGAGTTCAGAAAAGATGGTGAGTACAAGGATGCAATGCAGGTTGCACTGCCACGCACCAACAAGCTATCTACAGCAGAGCGTAAATATTTCTATCAGGCTACGGCAAAACTGCGCAAGGTTTTATTGAATCGTCATAAGAGCAGACAGCTTGCAATGAAGCAGTGAGCTCTCTCTCTACCCTTACCAGCCTTTTCAAGTTTAGCCCGTTTATTGAGAATAGTTGCCGACAGGATCAAACCCTGTTGCAGCGGCTTATCCAATCAAAAACCATCAGCTCAACAGTTGATGAGGAACATTACCGACAACAACTAAAGAGACTATTGGCACCAGTCAAGAGTGACCAGCAGCTCTCAAAGGCGCTACGCTTATTCAGGCGTGACGAGATGGTAAGGATCGCGCTGCGTGATCTTGCTGGCTGGTCTGATTACCAGACAACAGTCAGTGAGCTTTCGGCATTGGCTGATGTTGTAGTTTCAGAGACTCTAAACCTGCTATACCAATGGCAGTGTGATGAGGAGGGAACCCCGAAAGGGGAGCAGAGTGGTCGACCACAGCAGATGATTGTGGTCGCAATGGGCAAACTTGGAGCCAGAGAGCTCAACTTCTCTTCAGATATTGATCTTATTTTCACCTATCCAGAGGATGGTGAGACCAGGGGCAGGCGCCCATGGATCAGCAACCAGGAGTTTTTTACCCATCTGGCACAACGCCTGATTCGTACCATTAACAACAAGACAGCAGATGGCTTTGTGTTTCGTGTTGATATGCGACTGCGCCCATTTGGTGAGAGCGGTTCTATGGTCTCATCATTTGATGCCATGGAAGATTATTATCAGATTCATGGAAGAAGCTGGGAGCGCTATGCATGGATCAAGGGCAGAGTGATAGCAGGAGACAGCGGTGCAGGAGAGCAACTGTTAAACCTGTTGCGGCCATTCATATATCGACGTTACATTGACTACAGTGCATTCGAGTCGCTACGTGAAATGAAGATGATGATTGCACAGCAGGTACGTAAAAAAGGGATGGAAGATGACCTCAAGCTGGGGCCAGGCGGTATACGTGAGATTGAATTTATAGGTCAGGCTTTCCAGCTGGTGCATGGGGGCAGAGAACCAGAGTTACAGGTACGCCCTATTCTCAAAGTGCTGCCACTACTCTCTAAACGTGGGGAGATAAGCAGAGAAGAGGAACAGGAGCTGACAGAGGCCTACATTTTTCTGCGCAACGCTGAACATCGCCTGCAGGAGTATGAGGATAGACAGACCCAACGGCTTCCATCCAGCAAAGAACAGCGTGTGTTACTGGCTGAGTCTATGGGATTTGATAGCTGGAAAGAGTTTTTTGTTCAGCTCGAAGAGCACCGGGGCCGAGTACAGAGACGATTTGAGGAATTGTTCGCTGTCCCAGATGAGCGTGCCCCAGAAAAAGAGCAGCATCCCCTTAACCAGGCGTGGTCAGATCTTGATGACGGCATATCTGTGGAGCAATTAGTCGAGCAGTTTTCACGGCACTTCGATGAACCGGAAAATATCATAGCCTCTCTGCAGCAACTAAATAGCTCATCAACAGTCCAATCCATGAGCAGGGAGGGAAAAGAGCGTCTGGATAGATTGATGCCGCTGTTGATAGAGGCTGCCTCAAGGCAGGATGATTCAGATCATAGCCTGAAGCGGGCCATTCATCTGGTAGAGTCGATAGGCCGACGCTCCGTCTACTTTACTCTGCTGGCAGAAAATCATCACACACTAGAGCACCTGCTATTTTTGCTACAGAAAAGTGAATGGATTTCAGAGCAACTATCGCAGACCCCAATGTTGCTGGATGTGGTGCTGGATCCACGCAATCTCTTCCTTCCCGAGGAGCGTCAATCATTGACAGAAGAGCTTCTACTGCTGGGTAGCCGGGTAGATAAACAGGACCTTGAACAGCAGATGGAGTTGTTGCGCCACTTTCAGCGTAGACACATGGTTAAGGTGGCAGCGGTTGATGTAATGGACAGGCTGCCGATTATGGAGGTAAGTGATGCCCTGACCTGGATAGCAGAGAGCGTGGTGGAGTACTGTTTTCAGCTGTCGTGGGATGAGATGACCAGGCGCTGGGGACAGCCACGTATGCGCAAAGAGAGCATGGCAGCCCCGGGATTTCTGGTTATCGGATATGGCAAGATGGGAGGGATTGAGCTTGGCTATGGCTCAGACCTTGACTTGGTATTTCTCCATACAGGCCAACCAGAAGATCCATTTAGCCGTAAACAGCAACCTGTTACCCGGCGTGAATTCTATATCAGGCTGGCACAGAGAATGATCCACCTAATTAGCACTCGCACCATGAGCGGACGACTCTACGAGATTGATTCACGCCTACGCCCTAATGGCGCATCGGGATTGCTGGTCTTGGATTCAGAAGGGTTCCTGGACTACCAAAAGAAGGATGCGTGGACCTGGGAACACCAGGCACTGGTACGTGCCCGGGTGATTTTTGGTGGCGCAAAGGCAAGAGCAGAGTTTGAAAAAATTAGAAGGACAATCCTGAGTCAGCAGAGAGACGAGAGAGAGCTGCAGTCCGAGGTTAGTGATATGCGAGAGAAAATGCGTGACTCGCTAGGCCAGTGCGGCAAAGACGAGATCAACCTTAAACAGATGAAGGGAGGAATGGTTGATATCGAGTTTATGGTTCAGTACATGGTGTTACGCTGGTCATTACAGCACCCATCCTTAATGCAGTGGACAGATAATATTCGTCTACTGGAGCAGCTGGCCGAAGAGGGGCTGATTACTGATGATGAAGCAAAAACACTTGAGGAAAATTATCGTAGCTATCGAAGGCGTGCCTACCACCTATCCCTACAAAACAGGAAAGCAATCGTCTCTGCAGAAGAGTTTGTTGTAGAGCGTAAGCAGGTCACCAAAATTTGGGATCGCCTGTTGTAGGCAAGATAGTGTAGCCCTCCGCATTATTTGGAAGCCACGTGGCTGGATATGCTAGTCTCGTGATAATGAGAGAGACTGTCACTGCCAATGAACCGGTTGACTCACCACATGCCAGATCTGTGGATGAACTGCTGGAGATGCTCGATGCATCAGTGCATGGATTGGATCAGAATGAGGTGCAGAGGCGTCGATTAGAGTATGGGTTGAATACTCTTCCCCAGCCACCCAAGCCTGGGATTATGGCAATCTTTATCCGCCAGTTTTTTAGCCCACTAATTTATGTTCTTCTTTTTGCGGCATTGGTATCGCTCAGCCTTGGACACTATTTGGATGCAATTTTTATCGCCGCAGTACTTCTTATCAATGCCACTATTGGTACGGTTCAGGAGCACTCCGCAGAGAAGAGTGCGAAGGCGCTTCGTTCCATGGTCAGGACCGTCGCAAATGTTTTGCGTGAAGGTGAGCCCCTGGAACTTGATTCTGAGGAGTTGCTCCCGGGGGATATTGTTTTTCTTGGTTCAGGGAACAGGGTGCCAGCAGATATACGGTTGATCAGTGCCAAAGGGGTAGAGGTTGATGAGTCCCTGCTGACTGGTGAGTCGCTGGCTGTTGCCAAGAGTTCAGAGGGAGCATATGCGCTGGATAGTGCGGTTGGTGACCGCCTCAACATGCTCTTTAGCGGGTCAATCATCGTCCGTGGTCGTTGTCATGGCCTGGTTGTAGCGACAGGAGAGCAGACGGAGATCGGCAAGATTGCTGGCTCTCTATCAGCTACAGAGAGTGCGAAGCCGCCATTATTGCTGAGGATGGAGGATTTCACTAGGGTGATTGCACTTGTATTCGGGGTGATTGCTCTTCTGTTGATAGTTGTTGAACTGGTTCTAGGAGCCCCATTTCAGGAGGTTTTTCTGCTTGCTGTTGCCCTGGCGGTCTCCGTGATTCCGGAGGGGCTGCCCGTTGCAATTACTGTTGCCTTGGCGATTGGTGCCAACAGAATGGCCAAGAGAAACGTCGTTGTACGTCGCCTCTATGCAGTGGAGGCCTTGGGCTCATGCACTTTTATAGCCTCTGACAAGACAGGCACATTGACAGTTAATGAGATGGCCGTAGCCATGGTTGCTCTTCCTGGTGGTGAGCTCTTGAGGATAGATGGCAGGGAGAATTTGCAGGATCATCTCCCCGTCTCACAGCAGCAACAGTTGGGGGCTCTGGCAAGGAGTGTTGCGCTTAATAATGAGGCGTATCTTGGGATGCGCAATGGTAAATGGGTTCATCATGGGGATGCGGTGGATGTTGCACTACAGATTTTTGCATACAGGGCTGGAGTGATTCGGCAGGATGCAATGAGTGAGTATCCGCTGGTTGAGGATATCCCTTTTGAGTCAGAGAATCGTTTCTCTGCATCCCTCCACCAGCATGGTGACAGAGAGTTGGTTTTTGTTAAAGGGGCGCTGGAGGCACTGTTGCCGATGTGTGCCGGAATGGCATTAGCTGATGGGAAGATGGAGATTGATGAGAAAGTGGTGCTGGCGCAGTCAGAACAGCTGGCCAGAGAAGGGTATCGGATTCTGGCAGTTGCAGGTGGTGTTCGCCAGATAGCAGATGGCAGCCCGTTTACAGTAATGGATCTGGAGGGGCTTACCTTCCTGGGTCTGGTGGGGATGATTGATCCATTGCGGCAGGAGGTAAAGGGGGCGATAGAGTCCTGTCGTCATGCCGGTATTGATGTCTCGATGGTGACTGGGGACCATCCGGTAACAGCCCTCGCAATCGCCAGAGAGCTTGGGATGGCAGAGTCAGAACAACAGGTTGTTACCGGCTATCAGCTGAGGCAGGCGGAGGAGGATGGTGAGGCTGCGGTTGACAGACTGACCAGAGATACGCGAGTCTTTGCGCGTGTTGATCCTTCACAGAAGGTTGTAATTACCAGATCACTCATCCGTAACGGCCACTTTATTGCAATGACCGGGGATGGGGCCAATGATGCGCCTGCACTTAATGCGGCCAATGTCGGGGTCTCGATGGGGGTACAGGGGACAGATGTCGCCCGTGAGAGCTCGGATATGATCCTGGTTGATGACAACTTCACCTCCATCGTCTCCGGGATCGAAGAGGGGAGGGTGGCATACGCCAATGTGCGCAAGGTGATCTTTTTGTTGATCTCGACCGGTGCGGCGGAGGTAGTGCTCTTCTTCCTTGCATTGATGGCAGGGGTAGCGCTGCCCTTGCTTCCGGCACAACTGCTCTGGCTCAACCTTGTCACCAACGGGATTCAGGACGTTGCACTCGCCTTTGAGCCGGCAGAGGGTGATGAGATGAGGCGCCCCCCACGCAGTCCAGAGGAGCCGATATTCAATCGGCTGATGGTGGAGCGCATCATTGTCTCCAGCCTTATGATGGGGGTTACTGCATTCATCCTCTATTGGAACCTCACGCATGTTCTGGGGATGGATATAGATGCTGCCAGAAATAGCACACTGTTACTGATGGTGCTTTTTGAGAATGTCCACGTCTTTAATTGCCGGTCCGAAAGTCGATCGATTTTTCAACTCTCTCCACTACGGAATCCGCTCCTTCTTTTTGGCACGGTATTGGCGCAGTTGATCCATATTGGTGCCATGTATGTGCCTTGGTTACAGAGAGTATTGGGTGTTCAGCCCATCAGTTTCGAACACTGGTTGCAGTTGTTGGGGATTGCTTTGTTGTTGATGGTGGTGATGGAGATCCAGAAGAAAATAAACAGGCACCATCCCGGGAATGGCCCCCTTCTGGCTGCGGGGTGAAAAATGGACAGGGTGTCTGGTCTGGAGATGGCCCAGGCAGTGATCAACCAGGTGATTCAGTAGGGGATACCGACCTATCCCAGGCCGTTCCAGGTCTCGATTATGCTGTTCGGGCTCATAGAGATACTGGAAATCTCCTGTTCTACCAGCCACCTTGCAAACTCCGGATAATGTGAGGGGCCCTCCCCACAGATACCAACACTCTTGTGCTGGTTGTGACACGCCTGGATAACCCTGGAGATGCTCTCCTTGATTGCCGGATTGCGTTCATCAAACCCAGCGGCCATCCACTCGGAGTCACGGTCCATCCCCAGGGTAAGCTGGGTCAGATCATTGGAGCCGATAGAGAAGCCATCAAAATATTCGAGAAACTCCTCGGCGAGGATCACGTTGGAGGGCACCTCGCACATCATGATGATCCGGAGGCCATCTTCTCCCCGTTTCAGCCCATTCTCCTCGAGTAGACTGATGATATCTATGGCCTCGTCCAGGGTGCGTATAAAGGGGATCATGAGCTCTATATTTGAGAGCCCCATTTTCTCCCGTGCCCGCTTTATCGCCTTGCACTCCAGTTCGAAACAGGGGCGGAATGGTTCCGACAGCTGCCGTAGTGCCCCCCTGTATCCAATCATTGGATTAGACTCAAATGGCTCATACTCTCTGCCGGCAATCAGGTTTGCATACTCGTTTGATTTGAAGTCTGAGGTTCTGATGCGTACTGGGTTTGGGGAGAATGGCGCTGCAATAGTTGCTATCCCCTCGGTGAGTTTCTCAACATAAAATTCGATGGGTGATCCATAGCCGGATATTTTTCTCTCTATCTCATCTCTACTCTCAGCGGGGAGATTTTCGAAATCGATAATCGCCCTTGGGTGGATGCCGATGATATTGCTGATGATGAACTCCATCCGCGCGAGTCCAACCCCATCATTGGGGATGGAGGCGTAGTCGAAGGCGCGCCCGGGGTTTCCAATATTGACCATCATTCTGGTTTTGAGCGGAGGCAGTGACTTGATTGGTGTGGTAATAAGCTCAAATGCGAGTGCCTTATCGTAGACATAACCATCATCACCCTCCGCACAGGAGATGGTGACAGTGTGGTCGTTGGGGATGGATTCGGTTGCATCCCCGGTGCCGACAATTGTGGGGATCCCCAGCTCCCGCGCAATAATGGCTGCATGGCAGGTACGGCCCCCGCGGTTGGTGACGATGGCTGAGGCCCGCTTCATGATCGGCTCCCAATCTGGATCGGTCATGTCGGTAACCAGAATATCACCGGGCTGAATACGCTCCATCTCCGAGATGTTGGCAATGATTCGTGTGGTTCCGTTGGTGATGGCCTGCCCAATGGCGCGTCCCTTGGCCAGAACGGTACCCCTCTCCTTGAGTTTGTAGCGGTTAATGGAGTTGGTTGTTTTCTCCTGACTCTTTACCGTCTCCGGGCGTGACTGGACGATATAGATTTTGTTGTCGACACCATCAAGGGCCCACTCAATATCCATAGGGCGTCCATAGTGCTCCTCGATGGTGACGGCGTAGCGCCCCAACTCATGAATCTGCCGGTCATTGAGGCTGAAGCGGTTACGCTCCAGTTCAGGGACACGTTCGGTAACGATAAAATCCTTCAGATTGTCCCGTGCATAGATCTTGCGGATCTCCTTTGATCCCAGTGTCCTGCTCAGGATGGCGTGATGTCCTGTGGCCAGTGTCGGTTTGTAGAGATAGAACTCATCGGGGTTGACTGCTCCCTGTACCACCGTCTCCCCAAGGCCATAGGCTGAGGTGATAAGGATTACATCCCTGAATCCGGACTCCGTATCCAGGGTGAAGAGCACGCCGCTGGAGCCGAGATCGCTACGTACCATCTGCTGTACCCCGACCGATATTGCAATGCTCTGGTGGTCGAAGTGCTGATGCGCCCGATAGGAGATGGCGCGGTCATTGTAGAGCGAGGCAAATACATTCTTGATTGAGGCGAGGACACTCTCCACTCCACAGACATTAAGGTAGCTCTCCTGCTGTCCGGCAAATGAGGCGTCGGCAAGATCCTCGGCGGTCGCCGAGGAGCGGATGGCAACACTCAGTTTTCCATCAGTCTGCCCCTCCAGTTTTTCATAGGCGGAGGTTATGGCATTGAGCAGGGGAACGGGAAATGGGGAGTCAAGAATCCAGCGCCTGATCTCAGCACCACACTCCTTCAGCGCATGAATATCGGTGGGGTCCAGTGCCTCAAGTGACTGGTGGATCCTCTCGGTCAGGTGGCTGTGGGCAAGAAAGTCCCGGAATGCATGGGCAGTGGTGGCAAAGCCGTTGGGAACCCGGACACCCTTGTCCGAAAGGGCATGGATCATCTCGCCAAGAGAGGCATTCTTGCCCCCAACCTGACCCACATCCCCCATCCCCACCGAATCAAGCCAGACTACGTAGTTATCTACCACCCATCTCCTCCTTTGAGAAAGGTCTCATTAGGGTCGATATGAGTCTTGTAGTTTCTAGCAACTTAATTCCATAGTGGAATAAAGCTAAAGATTGGCACAAATATAGATATCAATATCACTGTTAACCCGTACATGGTGCGCCCTCGTATGATTGTCTTGACCCCCATAATCAGGGTGGCAGTTGCAATAACTACTCCAATCACCCCTAGCCCCAAGGCCATCAAGGCGAGCACGAGCCATGTTCTTGCGGCCGATAATGATGCTCTCTCTTCCGTGTCGACATCATGGGGGTTTCCTGCAATCAGGAAATAGATGATGGGTATTATTGGAAGAGCCATCATAAAGACATCGATAAAAGTAACGTTGGTTGTTCCCATCATGTTTGTTTGCTCATTGAGCATCCTCCCTTATTGAGAGGGAGAGATTGCTGGTTTGTTAAGGGCTGTGGGTTACTTGGGTGTGTAGCTGAATTTTTGTCCGCCGATTGATGCTTCGTACATCAATCCACCTTTGGCTATTGTGAAAGAGGCCATCCCTTTGTTGTACTGCCCTGTTGTTGTAGCGTCATTTCTTCCGCCGCTCGCTCCTACAGAATTACCAATGGTTGATGCTGTTCCAGAGACTCCAGCAGTAATTGCCACGGCATTTGCTTGCGCACTAAATTCAAACTTGCCCGTGGTGAATTCCTCAAATGCCCGCTTGTCCTGAAAGAAGATGATTTGGCTGAATGCCTGTGCACCAAGCTGAAATCCTATTGTTAGTTGTGTTGCTGTGGTGTCACCGACATGGTCATGCCCAACATATACTCTACCATCGCCATAAGAGCCGCCAATACCAATACCAACCTTTCCAATAGTCGGAAACACGGCATAGCCATGGGCATCATTAAAAAACCCACCGCTTTCGCCAGCTTTTTGAAAAATTTCGATAGTCTCATGAAATTCATCTGCCCAGACATTGCTAAATGAGAGCAGAAGAGAGAGAGCAAGAGATGGAGCCAGCTTGATGTGTTTCATAAATAATTTTCTCCAGTGGTGTGGCGCAAGATTATGTGTGACTAGTATTGTGACAATGACGTAACCAACCTAACAATCCTGTACGGAAATGTCCAATAATTTAGCTAAGGGGCGTGGATGAGAGCGCTTTACATGTATGGTAGCTATTCATTGATAAGTACAACGTAACAGGTTACCGTCATCTGATGATTTTTATGGATAGGCAATGAGTGAGTATTTTGTAGGTCTGATGTCAGGCACCAGTATGGATGGTGTTGATGCTGTGGTTGTTGATTTTTCAACCTTCCCCCCATCTCTCTGTGCAACAGATGTGACCCAAATTTCACCATCTCTTAAAGAGAGAATTCTTGCTCTCTGCATGGAGGGGGAGAATGAGATTGAGAGGATGGGAGAGTTGGATGTTGAGTTGGGAGTGCTTTTTTCAGATGCCGCAGTAGCCGTGGTTGAGAAAGCAGGTCTGGCAGCAGAGAAGATAGTGGCGATTGGCAGCCATGGACAGACAATTCGTCATAAACCAACTGGTAGTACACCGTTCACCCTGCAGATTGGCGACCCTAATATTGTTGCGCAACGGACAGGAATCACCACGGTGGCAGATTTTCGTCGCCGTGATATTGCTGCTGGAGGAGAGGGCGCACCATTGGCGCCAGCCTATCACCGCTGGTTGATGAGAGGGCAAAGTGGTGCTGTAGTCAATATTGGGGGCATGGCAAATGTAACGCTCTTACCAGCAGACAGAGGCGCTCCTGTGGTTGGGTTTGATACCGGTCCTGGTAATGTGTTGATGGATTATTGGGCTGAAGAGTCATTCGGCACAAGAATGGATAAGGATGGTCTCTTTGCCAGGCAAGGAGAACTATCCTCCAGCCTGTTGAAATCTATGTTGAGCGATCCTTTCTTTTCACGGCCATCTCCAAAAAGTACAGGGCGTGAGCTATTTAATAGTGACTGGCTTTATGGTGGCTGGAGTTCACTAGTTAAATCGCTTCCGGTAGAGGATGTTGCCGCCACTCTATGTGAACTGACGGCCGTTACAGTCGCAGATGCTGTGCGTGACCAGAATGTTGGTAGGCAACAGTTGTTGGTATGTGGGGGCGGAGCGCACAACTCCTTTCTTCTGGAGCGCATGGCTGTAAATTTATCGGGCTGGAGTGTTGATTCAACAGCATCGATTGGGGTTGATCCAGATTGGGTAGAGGCAGTAGCTTTTGGCTGGCTGGCTCGTCAAACCGTTCGTGGAGATGTTGGTAATATCCCATCTGTTACAGGCGCAAACCAATCGGTAATACTGGGTGCAATTTTTCCTGTAAAATCTGCATAATTATTAATGAGTTTTTAACCTGACAGCGGATTGCTTAATGAAGACAAAAGCGCGTGACTTACTGATTTTATTGACCGGATTAATCCTTGGGATTTCACTTGCCGTGGAGCGTAGTGTATTGGCTGAACGGGAGGAGGGCGCTGTTGTTCCACTGCCGCTGGATGAATTACGGGCCTTTAGTGAGGCGTTTAGTAATATTAAAAATAGCTATGTTGAAGATGTGAGTGATGAGGAGCTGCTTAATAACGCAATCAAGGGGATGGTGAGTGGCCTGGATCCACACTCATCCTATCTGTTGCCAGAGGCACATGATGAGCTACAGGTTAGCACTACAGGTGAGTTCGGTGGTCTGGGGATTGAGGTGGGCATGGAGGATGGCTTTGTCAAAGTGATCTCACCAATTGATGATACTCCAGCACAGCGCGCAGGAATGCAGGCAGGTGATCTGATCATACGCATTGATGGCACAGCTGTTCAGGGCATCACCTTGGGTGATGCAGTCAAGAAGATGCGCGGCAAAGTTGGCACAAAGATTGAGCTTACCGTGGTGCGCAAGGGGGAAGATCAGGCTCTGACAGTTAATATTATTCGGGATGTGATAAAAATTCGTAGTGTTAAAAGCCGCACCCTGGAGGATGGTTTTGGATATGTACGAATCAGTCAGTTTCAGATGCGTACGGGAGAAAATCTTGAAAAGGCCATCAAGAAATTGATCAAAGAGAATGATGGAGAGGATCTGAACGGGTTGGTGCTGGATCTGCGCAACAACCCTGGAGGTGTGTTGAGTGCTGCGGTAACTGTTGCAGACGCATTTCTGACAGATGGATTGTTAGTCTATACGGATGGTCGTGTGAAAGATTCAAAAATAGAGTTTGAGGCTGATTCAGATGACATCATGAATGGTGCACCATTGGTTGTATTGGTGAATAGTGGGTCTGCTTCAGCATCCGAGATTGTCTCTGGAGCACTACAAGACCACAAGCGGGCGGTAATAATGGGTACCAAGACATTCGGCAAAGGCTCTGTGCAGACAATCCTGCCAATGCGTGAAGGTGCGGCTCTGAAACTGACAACGGCACGTTATTACACACCATCTGGACGCTCTATTCAGGCAGAGGGGATTGCCCCGGATATTGAGTTGAGCAATATCAAAATCGAAAAGAGTGACAAAGATAAAAAGAAGAATCTTCATCGTGTTTCAGAGAGAGATCTTTCTGGCCACCTAAGCAATGGGAATGGCGAGACCTCTAATGGTGATGACGATACAGGAACGAGGAAGGCTGATGACGGTGAGGAGCCAGAAACAAACCTGGCAGAGGATGACTTTGTTCTGTTTGAGGCCCTGAATATGCTTAAAGGGCTACATCTGCTGCACGCTCCACATTAGGGATAGATCAATGGGTAGTGATATTTCTGTATTGGTTCCACTGGCAGAGGGGTTTGAAGAGCTGGAAGCAATAACCATTGTTGATCTGTTGCGACGAGCAGGGATCAAGGTAGTGGTTGCCGGACTGAGTGATGGCCCAATTAAAGCCAGTCGTGACACCGTGCACATTGCAGATATGTCACTTGATGAAGCTCTGCAACAAGATTATGAGATGGTTGTGTTGCCCGGTGGCCTGCCAGGGGCGGATCATCTAAATGCAGATCCACGTATCCATAAGCTGGTTCAGAAAATGGCAGCTGAAGATAGATATACAGCAGCAATTTGTGCGGCACCAAAGGTGTTGGCTGATGCCGGGGTGTTAAATGGTAAAGAGGCCACCAGTTATCCAGGCTTCTTGCAGGGGACATCTGCCAATATTATTGAGGATGCTGACGTGGTTTCCGATGGTAAAGTCATAACCTCACGAGGGCCGGGGACTGCAATGGATTTTGCGCTTGAATTGATTGAGGCTCTGCTGGGCAGAGAGGCACGTCAGGATGTAGAAGAGCCACTGGTACGTGGCTAGAGTGAGACATTAGTGAAGCAACAACTAAAACAACTTGTTGAGTCTGCATTGGCTCATCTCTGTGAGTCAGGTGTCCTTCAGCTGGAGAGCGACCCTGCTGTTCTTATTGAGCGCACAAGAGACCAGAGTCATGGTGATTTTGCCACCAATATGGCTATGGTTTTGGCAAAACAGGCTAAAACAAACCCACGGGAACTGGCGCAGAAAATTGTGGGGGCCCTGCCAGAATCGGAGCAGGTAGTAAAAACAGAGATTGCAGGCCCCGGATTTATTAACTTCTATCTCTCTGATGCAGCTTATGGAGAGGTGATTAGTGAGGTCCTGCGTGTTGGGGACAAGTATGGTGAAAGTGATGTTGGTGGTGATGAGAAGGTGGTAATGGAGTTTGTCTCTGCCAACCCGACCGGACCGCTCCATGTTGGTCACGGGCGTGGGGCTGCCTATGGTGCGGCAACAGCCAGCCTGTTGCGAGCAACTGGTTATCAAGTTCACTGTGAGTACTACGTAAATGATGCGGGCCGTCAGATGGATATTTTGACGGCCAGTGTATGGATGCGTTATCTCGATCTTTGTGGTGAGGAGGTGGTGTTCCCGGTTAACGGATATCAGGGTGACTATATCTGGGATATTGCAGCAACGCTCCATCGCGAGCAGGGAGAGCTGTTTTTGCATCCAGTTGATGTTGTGATGGATGGGGTCCCTGAGGATGAGCCAGATGGAGATAAAGAGGCGCATATAGATGGTCTTATATTTCAGGCGCGTAGTCTGCTGGGGAGTGAGCAGTATTCCCAGATTCACCATGCAGCAATCAGTGCCATCCTGGGAGATATCAGAGATGATCTTGCTGAATTTGGCGTGATCTACGATGAGTGGTTTTCAGAACAGTCGTTGATGGACGACAGCACTGTTGATCAGGCTATTGAGAAGCTGCAGGCCAGTGATGATATATATGAGCAAAATGGCGCGCTCTGGTTTCGTTCTACAAACTATGGTGATGAGAAGGATCGTGTTGTAGTTCGTGACAATGGCCTCAAGACCTATTTTGCATCAGATATTGCCTATCATATGAACAAGCTTAATCGTGGCTTTGACAGGATGATAAATATATGGGGTGCAGATCATCATGGCTATGTGCCACGGGTGCGGGCAGGTCTTGCGGCCATGGGGCAGGAGCCGGATCGGCTAGAGATATTGTTGGTGCAGTTTGCATCACTCTATCGGGGCGGTGAGAAGGTGCAGATGTCCACGAGGAGCGGTTCTTTTGTAACTCTCAGAGAGCTGAGGTCTGAGGTTGGTAATGATGCTGCAAGGTTCTTCTATGTACTAAGAAAGAGCGAGCAGCATATGGATTTTGATCTGGATCTTGCGCGCTCTCAATCATCAGAAAACCCGGTTTACTATATTCAGTATGCCCATGCGCGAATTCATAGCGTAATGCGACAGATGGGTGAAAAAGGGATGGAGTGGAGTCAGGAAGAGGGAGAGTCAAATCTTCACCTGTTAACTGAGTCGCATGAAAAGATATTGATGGTTGGAATATCACGTTATTCAGAGTTGCTGGAGAGTGCAGCACTTCAGCGTGAGCCACACCAGTTGGCACATTATCTGCGTGATCTTGCCCATGAGTTGCATACATACTACAACGCACATCAGTTTCTGGTGGATGATCAGGTGTTGAGGAATGCACGAATAACTCTTATTCTGGCTGCGCGGCAGGTATTTGTTAATGGTTTGAGGCTGCTGGGCGTATCGGCGCCGGAAGAGATGTAATGGTTGCTCTGCACAAGATGATAGGGAAATCTTCCGGATCAGCAATTATTCTGTTGGCACTGGTTGCTGCGGGTATCTTTGGGGGGTATCTGTATTGGCTGAAGATGCCGGCAGAGCCAGAGCCTAAACAGAGCGTGAAACAGGATGGTGACAAGGGCAAGAAGGCAGGGCAGGAGAGCGAGGATAAGTTTCAGTTTGACTTCTTTTCCATGCTACCGGAGGAGGAGTACGCAGGTGTTGAGGAGAGGCCCAGGAAACAATCAGAGAGCTCTTCGAAGAAGAGTGGCAAGAAAAAGCAGCCAGTAAAGAGATCATCAACCCCGAGAGGGAATTACTTGATTCAGTTGGGTGCGTTTCGCAGCAAAGAGGCTGCTGATAAACAGAAGGCTGAGCTAATCCTTAATGGCTTTGAAAATGTCCAGATAAATAGAGATAAAACCTCTAAAGGTGCGCTCTATAGAGTAGATGTTGGCCCGTACCAAAGTTTCTCAAGTGCTGATCATGAAAAGCAGCGTCTAAACAGTGCGGGATATAAGTCGTTTCTCAAAAAGTATGTTTCAAATTCTCAAGCACGATAGTGCTAACATTATAACCTATTGAATTAACGCGCTTAACTAGAGAGGCGTTCCATTCTGAGACGGTCTCTTGTGTCAAAAAAACGTCTTGATGAGACAGAAACGGATGCCATGACACCTAGTCCAGTCCCTCCTGCAATGAGAAACAGAATGAGAATCTGGTATTTCACGGCCTCAATTGGAGGGGTTCCAGAGAGAATCTGACCAGTCATCATTCCTGGCAGACTTATAACACCTGCAGCAGCCATGGCATTCAAAATCGGAATCATGCCGGTGCGAATGGCATCATCTCGTAGTTTGCGAATGGCCTCTTGTGCGCTTTCACCAAGAGCCAGACGAGCCTCTAAAATCCTGTGCTGTTGCCAGACGCTGCTGGTCAGTCTGTCCATTCCCAGAGATATTCCATTCATGGTATTGCCCAGTAACATTCCAAGCAGAGGGATGGCATATTGAGGGTGATACCATGGGTCGTGTTCAATAATTACCAACAGAGCAAAAAGGGCTGTGACCATTGAGGAGAGAAACATGGCGACTGTTCCAGTCATGAAGCCCCAGCCACCAGATAGTTTTCTCTGCTGCCTTACATGAATCTCTCTGCCTGCCAGCAGTACCATGATCATGGACATTATTGCTACCCATAGCAGATTGCTGTGATTGAACAGTGTTTGTAGAACGAGACCTATAAACAGTAGTTGAAGGGTGGCTCTGATAGATGAAAATATGATTTTATTTTCAATGTTAATCTTGTTTATCAGGGAGATAACTGCAACCAATAGAATCAATATGGCTGCAAGCAATAAATCGGTTGGGGTTAATTGAATAAGTGAATATGTTGTCTCAGGTGGCATGTTTTGTAATCTCCTGGATTTTTCCTTCACTCATCTCAAACTGTCGTTGAGTAACCCGCAGTAACTGTTCTCTGTCATGGCTTACCCAAATCAATACGGCCTCTCTCTGTAGCTGGTATTGAAGCAACATCTTTTCAATGCGTTGTCCATTTCTTGTGTCAAGGCTAGAGGTTGGCTCATCCAGTAACAGTACTGACGGTAATAGTGCAAGTTGACGGACAATGGCAAGTCTCTGCTTCTCTCCGCTTGACAGGCGGTTAACAGACCACTGTAACGCCGTTTGGTCAAAACCACACATCTCCAGCCATGGAACTACCGGTCCGGGCATGTGTTCTTTTACAGTCTCTCCCCACCACTGACTTTCAGTAGCAAAAAATGCAACATGTCGACGCCAGAGTTTTGGTATGTATTGGATCTGGGATTTGCCGGCCAGGGTGATTTCTCCCTGGTGTGGATCAAGATCAGCGATTGCACGGAGCAGTAAAGTTTTGCCCGAGCCTGATGGGCCAAAAAGACCGATACTGTGCCCAAGGTTAATGGAGAGGTCGATAGGACCAATATGATCGGTTGCTAGCTGTTTAAGAGAGAGGCCATCCATAGCGTGTTATTGTATCCAAAATAAATTCTGAGGAGTGTTTTGTGTCATTGGCAGCCGTGAATAGTCGTGCAATCTCTGGTATTGAGGCGCCTGAGGTTGTGGTTGAGGTATTGCTGAGCGGAGGCCTGCCAGGCATATCAATAATTGGACTACCTGAGGCTGCGGTGAGAGAGGCAAAGGATCGTGTACGTGGTGCACTGATCAGTTCTGGTTTCAAGATTCCACAGAGAAGGGTAACCATAAATCTTGCGCCGGCCGATCTGCCAAAATCTGGCGCAAGGCTTGATTTGGCAATTGCAATGGGGGTTCTTGCGGCTTCTGGAGTGATCCAGCCGGAGAAATTGCACTCTTTTGAGTTTATTGGTGAGCTGGCTCTGGATGGCGCCATTCGGGAGGTTAGAGGCGTGCTCCCTGCGGCACTTAAGGCTCGTGATGTTGGTCGAGCCTTGATACTTCCGGAAAAGAATGCGACTGAGGCATCACACGTCTCCGACTTAAATTTTTACCCGGCCACAACCTTGCAACAAGTGGTCTCATTTTTTGTTGATGAGACGCCTCTTCCTGCTGTTGAGATCAATGTTGCGGAGATCGAGAAGCAGCAGGTTCCTGATCTATCACAGGTGCGTGGGCAGCATATAGCCAGAAGAGCTCTGGAGATTGCCGCTGCGGGCTCACATAATCTGCTTATGAGTGGCCCGCCGGGTACTGGAAAGACGCTGCTGGCCTCTACAATGCCTGGCATTTTGCCTGAAATGGGTGAGCAGGAGGCGCTAGAGAGCGCCACCATCTACTCAATAAACAGTCCACAGTTTGATGCATCCCGTTGGGGAGTTAGACCTTTTAGAACACCACACCACACTGCATCGGCAGTTGCTCTGGTGGGTGGTGGGGGGCGTCCTAGGCCAGGAGAGATCTCACTATCTCATCATGGAGTTCTCTTTCTTGATGAGCTTCCAGAGTTTTCTCGTAGTGTGTTGGAGGTACTGAGAGAGCCTATGGAGTCAGGAAAAATTACCATCTCTCGTGCGGCGGCACAGGTGGAGTTTCCTGCACGTTTCCAATTGATTGCCGCCATGAATCCATGTCCGTGTGGTTATTATGGTGATCGATCAGGCAAGTGTCACTGTACTCCAGACCAAATTCAGCGCTATAAGGGAAAGATTTCAGGACCATTGCTAGATAGAATTGATCTGCAGATTGAGGTCGCACGTATCCCTGCTGAAATGTTGGCAGGGGAGAGAGAGGATAATGTTGAGGATAGTAGCCAGGTAAGGCGGCGGGTCAAAAGTGCAAGAGAGATACAGATAAAGCGTCAGAGTGTTCCAAATAGTCAGCTTCAGGGTGATCAACTGGAAGAGGCGTGTGGTCTTGGGCAGGAGGAGAAGCAGTTTTTGATTGATGCGATTGATTCTCTGGGGCTGTCCGCACGTGCATATCACCGGGTATTAAGGGTGGCCAGGACGATTGCTGACCTTGCAGAGGATCGCTGGGTTGAAATGAGGCATATTGCAGAGGCGCTCTCATATAGAAAAATGGATCGAGATAGTTAACCTCTTCAAGTAGAATGCACCACCTGTAGATTGAGCATGCGCCCGTAGCTCAGCTGGATAGAGCGCCACCCTCCGGAGGTGGAAGTCAGGGGTTCGAATCCCTTCGGGCGCGCCACTTTTATCGACCACCTCTTTTGCTGTCACCATGCACCAGGGACTATTGCATCCAGTATAAATTTTTTGCTATTTAGCAGAATTTATGCATGAACGTATTTGCTTATCATATTGATAAATATAAGAAAAAACATATCTGGTAAAACACTGGACAGTACATGGCAAAGTCGTTAGAGTCCCTCTGATCACGCATCTTTTGAGTGGTTTATTGCTTTTACATTAAGGAGAGAATTTTGGATAGATTCATTATCTCGTTTATGGTGGTTTGTGCAGTTTTTGTAACAGTAACAACAGCGATGGTGCTCTCGCTCTAGAGCTTTAATCTGTTTTTCAATATGTGTTGGGCATAAAAAACCCCGTACGATCGTAGATCGTACGGGGTTTTTGCAACTAAGAAGACTAGGTCTTACTGAGCAGCAGGAGCTACAGGAGCACCATAGTATGGGTAAGAAGGGCTAGACTCAGTACGGATGTCGCTCTTACCGTCAAAACGTGCATTCTCAGCAGCGTCCATGTCAGCTTCCATGTTAGAAGAACCCTTACCAGAAGCGTTGATAGTCATGCTGAAGTTACCTTCTGCGTCAGCATTTCCCTTACCAGCGCCACGTCCACGTCCGTCAAAAGCACCGTCAGCAGAACCAGTTCCGTAACCAGACTGGTTATCGTTGTCTCCACCGAAGAAAGCAGAAGCGCTAGAAGCAACAGCAACAAGAGCAATAGTAGCAATAATCTTTTTCATGATAATCTCCATCAAAATTAATAAAATAAAAATAAATCTGTTTTACGGGTGCAATGATAGTCGTATTCAATAACATTGTCAAGTATTAAATTACTATTAAATTGGTGTGCTGTGGGAGTACAGATATGGGTGTCTGAGCGCCTTATGTAGTCCAGGGGTGGCTAAAAGTTGTGGTACTCTTCGCGGCTATCGCTTCAAAACTGAATAATCAATATAGAGTGAAGATCAAGATGGTATCAATAAAAGAGTCATTGGAAGAGATTCGGCGTGGGACTGAGGAGATCCTGGTTGAATCCGAGCTTGTGGATAAGCTGAAAGAGGGGAGACCGCTACGCATCAAGGCAGGATTTGACCCAACAGCGCCAGATCTTCATCTTGGCCATACTGTTTTGATAAATAAGTTACGTCAATTTCAGGATCAGGGACATGAGGTGATGTTTTTGATCGGCGACTTCACCGGAATGATTGGTGACCCGACCGGTAAAAATGTCACCAGAAAGCCGCTGACTCGTGATGATGTATTGGAGAATGCGAAGAGCTATGAGCATCAGGTCTTCAAGATCCTTGATCCCGAGAAGACCACTATTGTATTCAACTCATCATGGATGGGCGAGAAGTCGGCCGCAGATCTGATCAAGCTTGCATCAAGACTGACCGTTGCGCGGATGCTGGAGCGAGATGATTTTGACAAGCGCTATAAGGGTGGACAGCCCATAGCGATTCATGAGTTTCTCTATCCTCTTATTCAGGGGTGGGACTCTGTAGAGCTGAAAGCGGATGTTGAGCTAGGAGGAACTGATCAAAAGTTCAATCTGTTGATGGGGCGCGAGCTGCAAAAGCAGGAAGGTCAGACACCACAGACAATTATCACTATGCCCATTCTTGAGGGACTGGATGGCGTGCAGAAGATGTCAAAGTCACTGAATAATTATGTTGGCGTTAGTGATAGCCCGGATGAGATGTTTGGAAAATTGATGTCGGTTTCGGATGAGTTGATGTGGAAGTATTTTGAGCTGCTAAGTTTTCGTCCAATGGAGGAGATAGCTTCACTCAGAAAAGGTGTTGAGGATGGGGGCAATCCAAGAGATGCAAAAGTAGAGTTGGCAAAAGAGATTGTGGCCCGCTTTCATAGTCAAGATGACGCGACTCAGGCGGAGCAGAATTTCATTAATCGTTTCCGTAAGGGCGCTATACCGGACGAGATGGATGAGGTTGAACTGATAGCAGAGGGTGATGGCCTGGCTATTGCCAATTTATTGAAAGAGGCCGGGCTTACCGCCAGCACCTCTGATGCGCTACGCATGATACGTCAGGGAGCAGTCAAGGTGGATGGTGAGAAGATAGAGGAGACGAAGTTGAAAGTCATGCCTGGAGAGGCTCAGGTTTATCAGGTTGGCAAGCGTAGATTTGCCAGGGTTACAGTTAAATAATCGAGAGCCGGTACTTTATTTTGTAAAACTGTTGACAGGCGTTTTTGAGGATGTAGAATGCGCCTCCCTGCTCAGATTGTTGTTGCTGAAAACGGCACCAAAAGCAGGTAATTCGGGTTCACCAAAAATTAATTTGAATTAGTGGTTGACAGTCGAATAGAGGGATGTAGAATACGCCCTCCTTGCACGACGTGAGTCATGCAAATGCTCTTTAAAAATCAGGTCAGATAATTTGTGTGGGTACTTGCATCGGTATCTTGCTAAGCAAGAAATATCGATTGTAAGTAACCCTAGAAAAAGTCCAGAAATGGACTCTTTCGAAGCTTACGAACAATTCGAGAAAAGATTGGCTGCCACAAGCAGCCGCAGTGATTGAACTGAAGAGTTTGATCCTGGCTCAGATTGAACGCT
>NZ_CEYDPX010000003.1:0-6019 GCF_982804495.1 Candidatus Thiopontia autotrophica
GCCAAGCATGATGAGAACTACATGCCACCAGAGGTTGCCGAGGCGCTAGAGGCTGGCCATGAAGAGGGGAAGAGAAGAATGCTGGAGAGTAAACAATGATTCCTGAGCTAGGCAACTTTGCCCTGATGATTGCCCTCTCAATTGCTATCATTCAGGGGATTATCCCTCTGGTTGGAGCACATAAAGGGATCTCAAACTGGATGGCTCTGGCACGTCCTGCCGCCCAAGGACAGTTCCTCTTTCTGTTGTTGGCAATAATTCTGCTTGGGATCGGCTTTGCACAAGACGACTTCTCTGTCCGCTATATAGCCACAAACTCAAATTCTCAACTTCCCATGATCTACAAGGTGAGCGCGATCTGGGGTGGCCATGAGGGCTCTCTGCTGCTTTGGGCCTTTCTTATGAGTCTGTGGGGTGCTGCAGTTACCTGGTTTAGCAAGAGTCTTCCATTTACCCTGACATCTCGTGCGCTTGCAGTTATGGGGCTGGTTAGTATCGGTTTCCTACTATTTCTTCTCTTCACCTCAAACCCATTTGACCGCCTTATCCCTGCTGCTGCTGATGGTCGTGATCTGAATCCGCTGCTACAGGATCCGGGGCTGATTATCCATCCTCCACTCCTCTATATGGGATATGTTGGCTTCGCAGTGCCTTTTGCATTTGTCATTGCTGCACTGATTGGTGGACATCTGGATGCTACATGGGCACGCTGGTCTCGCCCCTGGACAGCAATTGCGTGGGTCTTCCTGACTCTGGGAATTGGACTCGGCAGTTGGTGGGCCTACTATGAGCTTGGCTGGGGTGGATGGTGGTTCTGGGATCCGGTAGAGAACGCATCGTTCATGCCATGGCTTATGGGAACAGCACTGCTGCACTCTCTGGCTGTGACTGAAAAACGTGGCGCCTTCAAAGTATGGACTGTTCTGTTGGCAATTTTCACCTTCTCCCTAAGTCTGCTGGGAACCTTCCTGGTACGTTCCGGTGTTCTGGTATCGGTTCACGCCTTTGCTTCTGACCCGTCACGAGGTGTATTTATTCTCTTCTTCTTGGCGATCGTTATTGGAGGGTCACTGGCTCTCTATGCATGGCGCGCGCCAATGATTCGTGGTGGAGGTAAATTTGAGACGTTCTCCAGAGAGACTCTGCTACTGGTAAACAATGTCCTGCTGGTGGTTGCCACCATGACGGTACTTATTGGAACTCTCTACCCTCTTATTCTTGATACACTAGAGATGGGCAAGATCTCAGTTGGCCCTCCATACTTTGATGCCGTATTTGTCCCCATCATGTTACCGATGTCATTCCTGATTGGATTGAGCGCGGTTATTCGCTGGAAAGCTGACAAGCCAGGTCGTGTTATTGGTGAGCAGAAGGCGGCGCTACTTGTGTCGCTGATAATTGGCCTCTCTCTCCCCTTCCTGATATTCGACACAACATCCATTCAGTTGAGTATAAGTTCAGCTATTGCGGTATGGATAATCATCACCATGCTTCAGGATTTCTGGAACAAGTCATCCCGAAACAAGAAAATATCCAGAAGCCATTTAGCAATGCTGGTCGCTCATGCAGGACTTGGACTGTTCATCATCGGAGTTGGTTTCACTACTGCATTCAGTATTGAGAAGGATGTACGGATGGAACCAGGCAGCAAGGTTGAGGCTGGAGGCTATACATTCCATCTGGATGGAATGGTGGAGCGTCAAGGTCCAAACTACACCACGACAGAGGGACTAGTGTACGTATATGATGAAAACCAGCAGGAGGTTGCCGTGCTCCATCCTGAAAAACGATTCTATACCGTACAGAGCATGCCTATGACTGAGGCCTCTATTGATGAGGGGCTTTTCCGTGATCTCTATGTTGCAATGGGTGAACCGATCAAAAACAGTAATGCCTGGGCCATGCGTGTCTACTACAAGCCATTTATCCAGTGGATATGGCTAGGGGTTATGGTGATGTCTCTTGGCGGGATTTTGGCAGCAACTGATCCACGTTACAGACGGATAGCAAAGCGTGCTCGTGAGGCCCAAGCCGGATAATACCCAACGCAATGAAAGCAGTTGTTATGAGATCTCCTGGTGGAGCTGAACAGCTTCAATATGAGGAGATACCGGAACCCGAAATCAGCTCTCCGGATGAGTTGTTGATTAAGGTTAATGCTGCTGGAGTTAATCCAGTGGATACCAAATTGCGAGCCAATGGGGTCTACTTCACTGATGCTCCTCATCATGTTCTGGGCTGTGATGGTGCCGGAGTTGTCAAAGAGAGTGGAGACGGGTGCACCCGCTTTAAACCTGGTGATGAGGTCTACTACTTTAATGGCGGCCTGGGTGGTGCCACAGGAAACTATGCCGAGATGGCGGTGGTAGATGAGCACTATGTTGCCAGAAAGCCCGAAAACCTGAGTTTTGAGGAGGCTGCAGCCGCCCCGCTTGCCCTGATCACCGCATGGGAATCACTATTTGATCGTGGCACTCTGCATACGGAAGACGAGGTTCTTATCCACGCCGGTGCTGGTGGTGTGGGACATCTGGCTATCCAGCTGGCGTCTACAGTTGATGCCAGGATAGCTACAACTGTAGGCTCCAAAGAGAAGGCTGAATTTGTTAAATCACTTGGTGCCGACCTTGCGATCCTCTATAAAGAGGATGATTTTGTGGCGGCCGTTCAGCAGTGGAGCAGCAAAGACGGGGTCAACATGGTTTTTGATACTGTAGGAGGTGAGACCTTCAACAACTCTCTGCGCGCCGCAGGCAACTACGGTGAGGTTGTAACCCTACTGCAGATTCCAGAGCAGGCTGACTGGAAAAGTGCCCGTGGTCGCAACCTGCGGGTCACCCAGGAGCTTATGCTTACACCTCTGGTCTCCGCTCTGCATGATATGCGTCTACACCAGACGGAGATCCTTGAACAGTGCACCAGGCTCTTTGAGGCTGGAAAGCTTCAAGTACACCTTAGCCATATATTGCCACTGGAACAGGCAGCCGATGCCCACCGCATGGTTGAGGAAGGCTCCACGACTGGCAAGATTGTACTAACAACAGGGTAGATATCCCCTACCTCTGAAAAAGCTTGATGTGATAGGTCCGGAATACCATCGCAACTACATCAGAAACATCTGATAACTACATGATCTCTAAGCAATACCAAATTCGGTTAATTTAACCCAGTAGGTTTTGTAACAGTTGAAGACGGTCCAGAACATCCACCCAAAGAAGATAGCCAGAACCAGGCCTACAATATGAATTGCAGCCGGGAAGAGCAGTGCCCCACCCCATGCGACCACGGATAGAGAGAATAGCATCAACAGTATCCGGGCGCTTTGTGTTGGGAGGATCTGAAAAATATTTGGGATATTGGCAAGGTTTTTCATCTGCTGAGGATCCTTGATGACCTTTTGCTGCAGATGGAGAAAAACCAGAAACGGGGTAATTTTTATCAACATTCCTGACACCATCGGCAACAGAAAACAGAAGATCCAGAAGAGTGCCAACCATCCTGGAATCTTTCCTGAAAACAGTAGTGAGTAGATCAGCATGGATGACCCGATAATCAGGGATATAAACGAAAACTGCCAAAAATATACTGTCGCATCAAATATCTTGCGTTTTCTCCTGGCGATAATCAGTAAGCCGGAAACACCAAAGGCCACCATGGCACCAGCAGCAAGGAGAAGAAAAATATCTGCCTCCAGACCAGAGAACCCAGCCATCCTCACTACACCCCACAACAGCAGCATCACAGCCACAAATGGAATCACCAGCTTCTTGATCCACCCAGGAAAGTCTGGTGTTACCTGAAACATGGGTATCATCTGAAAACTGATCCCCATCAGAAGCAGGGTGAACCACCCACCAAACGCCCAGACTGCATGGATATCGGTCAGTGGAAACAGGGTTACACGTCCAATTCCCGGGGTTATCAATAGCACCACCCCAACTACAACCAGTAGCAGCAGGAAAAGGGCCGGATAACGAAACAGATAGATGGTCTCAGGCGGATTATCAACCATGAATAGAGCGTACAGTAGCAGTAGTATATATGGCAACAGCCCAACAGTTAGCACAATGAAGGAGATGAAGAGAAGACTGGATTCGGAGAAGAAAAACCCAACAGAGTAGAACAGCACCCCAACCGTTAACGAGAGATAGATTACTCTAGATATGGTCCCCTGCCATTTAAAATGGACGCCCCCCAGTACTGGAAGAATCTGAAACAGAACACCAATTACAACCATCATCAACATCCCTATATTGACGAGATGTAGCGCACCGATCATTCCAGGATTCCATCTGCTGGAGATTAGTTCAGCCCCAGAGAAGAGTAACAGTAGTGAAAAAACAAGCCCGAACAGTGGAGCGGTCAGGATAAAACGAAAGGGAATATGGATTGGTGGTGCATTCTCTATCGAGATATTTGCAGTGTTAATCATCTGCTCTAACCATACTGCCCATTCACCCGCTCTTTGGCCAGTTGGTCATTCCTGCCATAGATCATGATCTCGTATGGGGCTTCGCCATCAAGATAGAGAAGGTGGTCAAACTCCATATCATCAAGCACAGAGTAGAGAGGATAAGGCTCCATACGGTGCAACATGCGCACATACTCACCTTCACCAAGTTTTGCTACAGCATCCATGATCTTCTGCATCGGCTCCGGTGCCGGTAAATTCTGAACATCACAGATGATCTCACCCTCAACCATGTCCACGCCCTATTCAGCAGAGAGAGTCAATTTATCAATAATGGGTTCAGCCGGGGAGAGTGCCTGATCAATCATTGGATAGAGAATCTGCTCCTCTTTCATGTTGTGCTGTTGAATCATCATCATCAAGGTATCCGCAACCCCAAGCACCTGCTCGGCATGTCTCTCTTCCATTGCCTGCTTCAACCCATCAAGCAGTGACCTCATCTGCTCATGCTCCATCTTCATCACCATGGTCGGTCCCTGGCTATTTCCTGTCACATCCTCGAAGGCAGGAAACAGCGTCTCCTCCTCACTGGCGAAGTGGTTCAATATGTTCCCCTGAAACTCCTTCCATGCACTATCTGCAGAGTCCCAATCCCCAGAAGATACAGCGTTCTCCATATTTGAGAAGAGCTCATCACACGCACGGTGGTGGTGTGTCATAATGTCTGATATCGCGTCCATACTATATACTCATGATTTTTGTGATTTCAGCTAACATTATCTCACTATACAATACCTTTGGTATTTGATATTCATCAATGATTGACTCACATTGCCACCTCGACTTTCCTGACTTTGACAGAGATCGTGACAAGGTGATTAGCAACTGTATTGCGCTTGGAGTAGATCAGATAATCATCCCCGGGGTCAGTAGCCTGCAGTGGGACAAGGCACTACAGCTCCGTAAAAAACAGAGCTGCCTAAGGGTGGCCATTGGGCTACACCCCCTCTTTCTTGCTCAGCATACGACGGAAGATTTGACTGCTCTGGATACCGTGCTCTCATCCAATAGCGATATTGTTGCGGTAGGTGAGATTGGTCTGGACTACTATCTGCCAGATAGTGATCGTCAAGGACAGAGGGAACTTTTTATCCGACAACTGGATATAGCAAGAGAACACAAGCGCCCTCTTCTACTTCATGTGCGCAAGGCACATCAGGAGGCAGTTCAAATACTGCATGAGCACAACCACTACGGAGGAGTTGTCCACGCTTTCAGTGGAAGCCTGGAACAGGCTCAACAGTATATAGAGATGGGGTTTCTGATTGGTGTAGGTGGTGTGGTAACACGACCCAATGCAGCCAAACTCCATCGAACAGTGCGTGAGGTTTCTCTGCACTCAATAGCCCTGGAGACCGATGCGCCTGATCTCCCCCCTGTCTGGGCAAGAGGTGAGAGAAACTCTCCCGAACAGCTTCCAGCAATTGCGCAGGCCATTGCAGATATTCGAGGAGAGTCGCTAGACAGAGTAGCTGAAGAGAGCACAAAAAACATAGTCAACGTTTTAGAGCTTTCCTAAATGATTGACTTAACAGAGTAAACATATAA
>NZ_CEYDPX010000003.1:6119-97808 GCF_982804495.1 Candidatus Thiopontia autotrophica
TAGTCAACGTTTTAGAGCTTTCCTAAATGATTGACTTAACAGAGTAAACATATAATCATCAGGCCATGAAAATAAAGCTATTCAGTTTGCTGCCACTCTGGCTGTCGTTACTTGCAAGTGTACCGGCAGAGGCTGAGGTTGCTGTCCTGTTGCATGGCCTACTCAACAATAGCTCATCATGGGAACGCAGTGGTGCCATTGATGCACTCCAGCAGATGGGGTGGGAGCGGGCCGGGAGAGCCCAGGCAGGAGGTCCTACAGGGGTACTGATTTCACGTCCACCGCTAAAAAATCGTGGCAATCGAATCCTCTACCTTGCAGATATCCCCACACTGATTCCGCTTGAACAACAGAGCGAGCTACTGGAACAGATGCTGACCACCATATCCAACAACCACCCTGATGAACCAATATATCTGATTGGACACTCTGCAGGCGGAGTTGTCGCACGTATGGTTGTAGTAAGAAACAGAGTGCCAAACATCAACTCACTAATCACTATTGCCTCGCCCCATCAGGGATCCCCATACGCAAACTTTGCCTATGACCTTGCAACCCTGCCATTCCCCTTAAGCCTGTTACCCAAACTGATGGCTCACGACAAGTACCAGGTACTGAGAAGGTCTCGTCCCATGATAAAGGGTTTGACTCTGGCACGTCCTGGAACGCTACTGCACTGGTTAAATCAACAGCCCCATCCTGATATCAACTATTTCTCCATAATCCGCAGACAACCCCCATCAGAGGTTAATGATGCGCTGGTCCCTTTCTGGAGCCAGGATATGAACAACATACCAAAACTGCGTGGGCGCTCGGCAGCCATTCCAACTTTTGCACCACACCGTATAATCATGGATGATGGTTACCTGCTGGGTGGTCTACTTAACCGGCTAGTCACAAAAAAATAGGATGAAGATCATGTTATCTTCACACTCTCATTGCAGTTGATAGCTGTCTCCTGATGCTACCCCTGTTTTTGCCGATGCTCACCACCCATGATCGCTGTAAACTGATATTGAACAGGGTTAGATGAGTTTTTTTTTAAAATAACGAAAAAATCACTTCCCTTTTCATAACGGAGAGGACACAATGCATGCTCCTGTAGATTCATCACAATATCCTGTTGAAAATTTACCGGACAATTTTCAAACGAAAGAAGGAGAAACGCTGTAATGGCACCTAAAACTACTGCTGTAAAAGACGCATTCACCAAGGCTCAAACTATCGCTACTATTGCAGACGATACTGGTCTTTCCAAGAAGGCTGTATCTGATGTTCTGGCTAGTCTGGGAACAATCATTGAGCGTCATGTTAAACCACGTTCTGCTGGTCGCTTTGCTCTTCCAGGAATCATGACTATCAAACGTTACAAGAAGAAGGCTACCAAGGCTCGTGAAGGTCGTAACCCACAAACTGGTGAGTCTCTGACTATTGCTGCAAAGCCAGCGCATAATGCGCTCAAGATAACTCCAGCAAAAGCGCTGAAAGATATCGTGTAAGGTACTGCATCACCTTGATAAAAAAACCCGCAGTAGCGGGTTTTTTTATGTCCGTTCTTCAACCTTTTTGTAGGGACGTGGAGTAGCTCCACTATAAAGCTGGCGTGGACGTCCAATACGCTGGGATGGATCATCCAGCATCTCACTCCACTGTGCTATCCAGCCCGCAGTACGAGCCATGGCAAAGATAACTGTAAACATATTAAGCGGGATCCCAAGTGCCTTGAGAATAAGTCCTGAATAGAAATCCACATTAGGGTAGAGCTTTCTCTCTACAAAGTACTCATCTTCTAGTGCAATGCGCTCAAGCTCCAGAGCAGCCTCAAACAGTGGGGTATCCTTCTGGTCAAGCTCATCCAGCACATTATGGCAGGCTTCACGAATGATACGGGCTCGTGGATCATAATGCTTATACACCCTATGTCCAAACCCCATCAGCCTGAACTTGTCATCCTTTGATTTGGCTCGCTCTACATAAGAAGGTATAGCAGACTTTGTCCCGATCTCCTCCAGCATGTGGATCACTGCCTCATTTGCACCACCATGGGCTGGCCCCCAGAGTGAGGCGATACCGGCTGCAATTGAGGCAAATGGATTTGTGCCTGAACTTCCAGCCAAACGTACTGTAGATGTGCTGGCATTCTGTTCATGATCTGCATGGAGGATGAAAATTAGATCCATAGCTTTAGCTGCAACTGGATTCACCTTGTAGTCAACCGCAGGGGTTGCAAACATCATGTGGAGGAAATTTTCAGCGTATCCGAGACTGTTATCAGGATAGATGAATGGCTGCCCTACCGAATACTTGTAACTGTAGGCTGCTATTGTTGGCATCTTTGCAATCAGTCTGTGGGCAGAGATCTCGCGATGTTTGGGGTTCCTGATATCAATAGAGTCATGGTAAAAGGCAGAGAGTGC
The DNA here is from genome assembly GCF_982804495.1 of Candidatus Thiopontia autotrophica. Lineage (NCBI taxonomy): Bacteria > Pseudomonadati > Pseudomonadota > Gammaproteobacteria > Candidatus Thiopontia > Candidatus Thiopontia autotrophica. The sequence goes on from NZ_CEYDPX010000003.1 coordinate 8,537, forward strand.
TCCAACTACACCAAGAGTAATGGCCATGGGGTGTGCATCATAGTGCATCCCTTCATAGAAGCGTCTGATCGCTTCGTTAACCATCGTATGCTCCTTGATAGTTTTCTCAAACTTTTCAAGCTGTTGTCCGGTTGGTAGCTCACCATCAAGCAGCAGGTAACAGGTCTCCAGATAACTGCTGTTGTCTGCTAACTCCTCAATGGCATATCCACGATAGAAAAGCTCCCCCTTGTCACCATCAATATAGGTGATGCTACTACGACAACTGGCGGTAGAGAGGTAACCGGGGTCATAGGTGAACATGCCGGTTTCGTTATAGAGCTGCTGAACATCTATTACATCCGGCCCGTAACTTCCTTCGATAACCGGAAGCACGACCACATCATCCATTTTATGATGATCATGATGGTCTCCTGACTCCACATTACGATTCAGACATATCTTCTTGTTCGTCATCAATATCTCTCCTCTATCATTATCTCTCCCCACAGTGTAGATTACTCCATAATCAGAATGACACAATTTATTACGACAGTTTTTTTACTCTTGGATCAAGCAGAATGGAAAGGTTTCTATTTGTCTATAGCTGGCTCAGCTCACTGACTGAAGGACGCTTCTTCAGGACAGGGTTCTCCAGCCTTCTCAGATTAAGCGCAATCGCACTTACGATCTATCTGATTGGTGATGCCATTGAGACCTGGCAGAAACTACTATCTGCAGACAATCAATCAGCGGGGATACTTCTTCCTGTAATTGTCCAGATTATCCTTTTTGTTGCAGGATACATGATGGTTCACCTTATGCTGTTGCGTGCAGCAGAGATTCGCTCTCTTTATGATCCACGTTATGCACTATCAGAGATCGTTACCGTACTGGCAAGACTTACTGGTGAGCTGCTATTTGTCATTACCCTGACAGTTACCATGATCACTGCGCTACAGACAATGGGGCTTCAGACCGGGATTCTGCTACCGGAACTACATAAGGTTCTTGCCCCTCTGCTCGAGCAGAGCAGCCTGGCATGGATTATAGGAACAGGGGCACTACTCGGTTTTATGCTACTGGTTGCAGGATACCTGGCAAGCGAGATTCTTGAGATGGTAATGAAGATGTCCAGAAACTCCGAACGCAGGCTATAGTCTTAATCTCATTACCAGATTTCACTACCGATCTTTTTTAGATAATCATGGTGTGCGGCCAGCTCATCAGCTGATGGCTTGATAACCCGCAAGTGGGGACGATCACTGGAGATGGGACGAATGGGCTCCACCCCGCCAAATTCTGCCAGTCCATCAAGGTCAAGCCCGGTCTGCCCTCCAGTCATGGAGAGATAGACCTCGGCCAGAATCTCCGAATCCAGCAGCGCACCATGCAAGGTACGTTGCGAGTTATCAATATCCAGACGCCTGCAGAGCGCATCAAGACTGTTTTTCTGCCCTGGATACTGTTTACGTGCCATCTGTAAACTGTCAGTAATCGTACATATCTCTTCCAGAGCTGGATGAGACGGATCCCACAACTTCAGTTCATGGTTTATAAAACCGACATCAAATGGGGCATTGTGAATAATGAGCTCTGCACCCTTCACATACTGAATAAAGTCATTTACTACATTCTCAAACCTTGGCTTGTCTTCAAGGAACTCATTGCTAATACCGTGCACCTCCATGGCTCCTGCATCAACCTCACGATCCGGCTGAATATACTGATGGTAGTGGTTGTCAGTAAGTCTACGGTTGACCATCTCAATACAACCGATCTCGATAATACGGTGCCCCTGTGACGGCTCCAGACCGGTTGTCTCCGTATCCAGTACTACCTGTCTCATAAGTTATTCGCCTCATCCATTCCCCTGTTCGCAAGCTCATCTGCAATTTCGTTTTCACGGTGGCCACTATGCCCCTTTACCCAGGCCCACTCCACCTGATGCATCTGCACCAGACTGTCCAGTTGTTGCCACAGATCAACATTCTTTACAGGTTTCCTGGCCGCAGTTTTCCAACCATTTTTCTTCCAGTTGTGAATCCATTCGGTGATGCCGCTTTTGACGTATTTTGAGTCTGTTGTAATCCGTAGTGGAACTGAACGTTTAACTGCCTCCAGTGCATGAATCACGGCTGACAGCTCCATACGATTATTGGTGGTATTGGATTCTCCACCCCACAGCTCCTTTTCCACCTCACCGTAACGCAGAAGAGCTCCCCACCCTCCAACTCCAGGGTTTCCTCTACAGCCACCATCTGTAAATATCTCAACCATAATTTCTTGATGCCACTGTGGCACGTTGTCTCCACCGTGAATGAATTCTGCTTAATGGGGTAACCCTTCTCTTGGCCACTAGCTGGTAGGCCCCTGTATTTAATCTTGACCTTCGCCATGAGAGGGTCAAAATCGGCAATATCCGTTGCTCTCTCACCTCATACCCCAAAAGAGCCAACCAATCCATGATCTTTCTTCTGGAGAGGCAGGTTGTCTCTTTACCAATACCAAGCAACCCCTGAATACTCCATGGTGAGAACCCATAAATCAGGAGCTCTCCATCTTCGTCAAGCACTCTGGTTACCTCACGCAATACCTGATGCGGATTGGCAGAATACTCCAGAACATGGGGCAGGATGACGGCAGTAAGTGACTCTGTTGCAATTGGCAACGCCTCACTTTCACCCTCCACAACAGCCCAGCTCTGCTCCTCGTAGATGGCTGTCGCCATTACAAAAGAGTGGTGAACCTCTTTCGCTTGCCTTGCAAAATTCTCCTTTGCCACCCCCAACTGCATCAGATGCATTCCATATACATTCGTTAATGCATCCCTATTCCACTCCCTCTCTTGTTGCAGCAAAAAATTGCCTGCCTCAGAGGTAAACCACTGCTCAAACTGATGACTGGAATTTAATCTTCTCAAGGCAAATATATGGAATCTGATCTGTATAAGGAAGCTCTGATTAAATCACTTCGTGACCCAATCAGATCTCCCGCACAAGTTATCCTATGGGGGAAGGGTTATGGTTCAGTATGTTACAATAACACCTGTAGAGCCCTTCCCCCAACCCCCCATCCCATTAATCTTTTTCAGAGGTGCTCTAAGCTTTGGATATAATACCAGAGCCATGACACAGTTCATAAAGGAAAAACAGCGCATTATTGGTAGAGGGATAATCTCACTACCCCTTATCCTGTTTGTGCTTCTATCTCTCTTCTCCACACTCAACAGCGCCTCTGCTGCACCATCAAGCAGCTCACTGTGGGATGAGGTGCGTAGTGGCTTTACTCTGAAAGAGAGAAAGGATCCACGCCTGATTCAGCATATTCTCTGGTTCAAGAATAATCCGGAATATCTGACCAGGGTACTGAACCGGGCCACTCCGTATCTCTATCATATTGTAAAGAGAGCAAAGAAGAGAAAACTCCCGCTGGAGCTTGTACTGTTACCGGCAATAGAGAGTGCATTCCGGGTTTATGCATACTCACCGGGAAATGCCTCTGGTCTTTGGCAATTTATTCCATCAACCGGCAAGAGCTACGGCCTCAAACAGAACTGGTGGATTGACGAGAGGCGCTCTCCGCTGGAGTCCACAGAAGCTGCCTTCTACTTTCTGCAGGATATGGCCAGAGAGTTTAATGGAGACTGGCTACTGGCACTAGCGGCATACAATACTGGTGCCGGAAATGTTCGCAAGGCGATGCGCGCCTATAACAAGGAGAGAGGACAAGTTGCCAATACCCACGTTGATTTCTGGGAACTAAAACTACCCAGAGAGACCAGGGGGTATGTTCCACGTCTATTGGCACTGGCTCGTTTCATAGAAGAGTCTGACAAGTATGGATATACATTGCCAGCAATACCAGACCATCCTCTAACCATCGCTGTAGAGACAAAACAGCAGATTGACATCTCGCTTGCTGCAAAACTTGCGGAACTCCCGCAGCAGGATATCTATCAACTCAATGCAGGACTCAACAGATGGGCAACACCACCTAATGGTCCTCACCAATTACTCCTTCCACACACTAATGCCGTTCTATTCAACGACAACCTCCAAAAGATAGATCGCAAGATGTTCACAAAATGGGATCGGCACATTGTGGCTGCCGGGGAGTCACTGAGTGAGATTGCCGAACAGTACAATTCAAATATTATCGCCATTCAGCAACGCAACAAGATTGATGGCCACACCATACTTACTGGAGATGCTCTTTTTATCCCTTCACCAATGGACCCATCCACCAGAAAACTGATGGACGACATATCCAAACACCCATCAGAACAGCCATACTTTATTGCCAAAATGGCCACCCAAACCATCACCTATAAAGTCAAACCAGATGATACCTTGAGTGAGATTGCAGAACAGTTTTATATATCCACAAAGGAGCTGATGCGACAGAATGGCATCAATGATGGCGACATCCTCAAAGCAGGAACAGTGCTTGCCATAACAATCAATGTTACCGAGACCTCACCAACCAGACCATGAACAAGCTGCTACAGAAACTGACAGATACCCTCTTCCTGCTAATAGTGGCAGCTCTTCCTCACCATCTGCTTTCACGTATTGTTCATGCAATTACCAGATCAGAAAACCGGCTACTATCACAAACACTGATTCGACTCGCCTGCAATCTCTACAAGATTGATCTGTCCATCGCTGCCAACCCTGAGATAAAAAGCTACCGCTCATTCAACTCGTTTTTTACCAGGGAGCTCAATCCAACATCCAGACCATTTTCCGGGGACGCAACAACACTAATCAGCCCTGTGGATGGAACTGTCAGTCAGCAGGGGGAGATCTGCCAGCAGGCCATATTTCAGGCAAAGGGACACAGTTTCAACCTTACAACCTTGCTTGGAGGCATCTCGGAACGTGCGACACCGTTCATGGATGGAAAATTCTCTACCATCTACCTCTCCCCTAGAAACTACCACCGTATTCATATGCCAACAGATGGCACTCTACGGGAGATGATCTATATCCCTGGTCGCCTCTACCCGGTGAATAACCCATCTACTCGTACCGTACCGGGCCTGTTTGCCAGAAACGAACGGGTAGCCACTCTATTTGATACGGCTGCGGGACCAATGGCGATGGTATTGGTTGGTGCACTCTTTGTAGGAAGCATTGAAACTGTATGGGCTGGAGAGATTACCCCACCGGGAACGAAATTTGTTCATACATGGAAATATGATGGGGATGGCGCAGAATCCATAACCCTGAAAAAAGGTGAAGAGATGGGACGCTTCAATATGGGATCCACAGTTATTCTTCTCTTTGGAAAAGAGGCCATCAATTTTGCAGACGAATTCCAAAGCGGTCTCCCCCTAAAGATGGGAGAGAGTATAGGAGGGTTTGATCAGACTGATTGATAAGGAAATGGCATTACCTCACTTATATGCTCTTTTCCCATTGATACCATCATTAGGCGCTCGACTCCCACAGCAACCCCAGAACACTCCGGCAACCCATCCTCCATGGCCGCAAGAAATTTCATATCTATTGGCACTATATCCATGCCATCCTCAGCACGCATCCCAAGTTCTCTCTCAAAACGTTTGCGCTGCTCTGCCGCATCTGTCAACTCACGGAAACCATTCGCAATCTCTATGCCATTCAGCATTAACTCAAAACGTTCTGCCACCCTTGGGTCATCCGGACTTATTCGTGCCAAAGCAGCCTGTGATGATGGATAGTGCGTAAGGAAAAAAGCGGCATGCGAAAGGCGCGGGATTACTGCCAGAACAAGAAAGTAGTCAATCCAGCCGTCCCACTCCAGATCCATCTCTCCAGCTGATGGCAACCCCATTGCAACAGCTACATCCTTAAGTTGTTCTGCTGTTGTAGAGAGAAGATCATCAATTCCCACCACCTGATGAAATGCCTCTGCAACAGTAAACCGCTCAATGGAGGGTAGATCAACAAAGTTGCTCACCAGCTCTTCTACCTCATCCATCAACTGCTCCATGGTGAAGTCAGGTCGATACCACTCAAGCATCATAAACTCTGGGTTATGATGCGGGCTTGCCTCTTCCGATCGAAACACTGGAGCCAATTGAAATATCGGACCTGTCCCTGCAGACAACAACCTCTTCATGAATAGCTCGGGTGAGGCCTGAAGGTATAGCGGTATCCCTATTGCTGTCTCGGTAGAGAAGGAGTCAATATGTGGATCCGTTGTCGCAGCAGTAGAGAGGATCGGGGTCTCTACCTCCAGCACATTACGCTCGGAGAAAAATGTGCGTATTGCACCAATAAAGGTTGCACGCTCTCGCAGCAACCCTACAGAATTATCATCATCACTCTTTGACACGAGCGACATACTCCCCAGTTCTTGTATCAACTCTGATCACCTCATTCTCTGCAACAAATAGTGGAACCCTTACTACAGCACCACTCTCCAATGTGGCTGGTTTGCCACCACCACCTGATGTATCTCCGCGCAGACCAGGATCTGTCTCGGTAATCTGCAACTCCACAAAATTTGGAGGAGTAATGGAGATGGGGTTGCCGTTCCACAATGTAACCAGACACATCTCCTGCCCCTTCAACCACTTTTCAGTATCACCCATAGCTGCATGGTCTGCTGCAATCTGTTCAAAACTATCAGGATGCATAAAATAGAACAGATCCCCATCTGTGTATGAGTACTGATACTCCTCCTCATGTACATCAGCACGCTCCAGGGACTCTCCTGACTTAAAGGTACGCTCCAATACCTTTCCGGCAATAAGTGATTTCAGTTTTACCCGATTAAATGCCTGTCCCTTCCCAGGTTTTACAATCTCGTTCTCAATAATGGAGCATGGTGCCCCATCAATCATAACCTTGAGCCCATTCCTGAATTCACTTGTACTTACTGTTGCCATAGCATCAAACCTGTAATTATTGGAAAATAGCCGACTATGATACCCGCTTCCCAAGTTATTGTGCAGTCCGATTCAACCTCTTCGTGGCAGGAGGAGATCGCTCAATCACTGCGCACAAAAAAAGAGCTTGTAGAGATGCTCGAACTATCAACAGACAACTTTTCAACAGTTGCAGATGGAGAACAGCAGTTCCCCATAAGGGCAACTACAAGCTATATACACCGCATAGAGAAGGGCAACTCTGACGATCCACTACTTAAACAGATAATGCCCTCAGTCGATGAGCTGGATATTGTGGATGGATACGGAACCGACCCGGTTGGTGATAGTGGAGCAATATGTGGCAACGGGGTTTTACAGAAATACCATGGCAGGGTTCTGCTTATTACAACCTCAGCCTGCGGCATCCACTGTCGCTACTGCTTTCGTCGTCACTACCCATATCGAGACCATACGCTGTCTGCCTCAAACGCCATGGATGCCATTGACCAGATAAGGTCAGACCATACCATCCATGAGGTTATCCTGAGCGGAGGAGATCCTCTTATGCTCAGCAACAACCGGCTTAAGAAACTAATATCAAAACTGGAGACGATTCCTCACCTGCAGACCCTCAGAATCCACAGCAGAATGGCAGTCATTCTACCGAGCAGGATTGACAGCTCCCTGCTCACGTTACTCAAGGAGACGAGACTAAAGGTGGTCATGGTCATCCATAGCAACCATCCAAATGAACTGGACAGGGATGTTGAATCATCATTGAGAGCCATTGGTGATTCAAGAGTCACTCTATTGAATCAGTCCGTGCTGCTCAAGGGGGTGAATGATCGGGTATCGACACTTGAATCACTAAGCCACAGACTATTCGAGTGTGGGGTTCTTCCATACTACCTGCACATGTTGGATCGTGTTCAGGGTAGTCACCATTTCGAGGTTCCGGAGAGTACCGCATCTCTTCTCCTGGAAGAACTTGGCAGCCTTCTTCCTGGCTATCTTGTACCCAAACTTGTACGTGAGATTGAGGGAGAGCCCAGAAAAACCCCCGTTTAACGTCTTTTTTTGGTGAAATCCTTCAATCGTTGACGTTTACGAACCTGACGATCAGTAAGCTTGTTTTTCCTTCCCGCATAAGGGTTGCTTGAGGTTCTGAACTCAAGCCGAACCGGGGTGCCATCAAGCCTGAATGCCTTGCGAAACTGATTCATCAGATAACGACGGTATGCATTGGGAACAGAACTCAGCTGATTTCCATGAATCACTATCCTTGGAGGATTCTGCCCGCCCTGATGAGCATAACGCATCTTTATGCGATGACCATGAACCAGCGGTGGCGGATGTGCGGTAACGCTCTGTTCAAGTATTCTGGTCAACTCTGGAGTCTTCATCTCTTGCGTGGCTGAGCGATAGGCATCATTTACACTATCAAAAAGATCCCTGATTCCACTACCATGTAGCGCGGAGATGGTGTGGATGGTTGCATAATCCAGGAAGTGAAGACGACGCTCCAGCTCATCCCTGTTGCGCTCACGATCTGATGGATCCATGCCATCCCATTTATTGAATGCAATAACCAGGGCGCGGCCTGAATCGATAATCATACCCAGCAGAGTGGCATCCTGATCTGTCATTCCCTCTCTGGCATCCATTACCATAATGACAACATTGGAACGTTCAATAGCCTGAAAGGCCTTAATGACGCTGAACTTCTCGATAGCTTCATGAATCTTGCCGCGCCTTCTGACTCCAGCCGTATCGATCAAAAGATACTCTTTCCCATCCTCTTCAAACGGAACTTCAATACTATCCCTGGTTGTACCCGGCATATCATATGCGAGCAATCTATCCTCACCTATTAAACGGTTTATCAAGGTTGATTTACCAACATTTGGACGCCCCACAACAGCAACTCTGATGTTTGACTGATCCTCCTGATCACTATCTACAGTATGAGAAAATGGTTTAAGAACATTCTCTACCAGACTGAATATACGATGGTTATGTGCTGCAGATATTGCGTAAGGCTGACCTAGCGCCAGCGCATGAAATTCTGCTCCAGCAATATTCTCATCCAGCCCTTCTGTCTTGTTCACAACCAGGTGGACCGGCTTTCCCAACTGACGCAGTTGACGACCAATTGCCTCATCAGCAGCTGTCAGCCCACCACGACCATCCACTAAAAAGAGAACTGCATCTGCCTCCTCTACAGCAATCCATACCTGGTCCTCCATCAGAGACTCTATCCCTTCTGGATCATCACTCAGGCCACCGGTATCAACCACCATATAACGACGAGACTGGCCATCATCTCCATCAATGAGAGCAATCCCGTATTGGCGGTCCCGAGTCAATCCTGGAAGATCGGCCACCAGCGCATCACGGGTTCCTGTCAAGCGGTTGAAAAGGGTAGATTTACCAACGTTAGGGCGCCCCACCAGAGCAATAACCGGAATTGAGGTGCGAACGGATACTTCCTCATCCTGCGGACAGTCAGACATTTAAGCTAGCCTCTAGTCCTGAGTTACTGCAGAGAGCTTTCCGCCATTGCCGTAACTGATAACCTGATTCCGAAATGGGAGCGGTGTAGCGGAGACCCCGTCAGAATCGGTCTTTACTCTGCCTGCAAAATGGCCGTCTTCACCAGAGATCCAGTGCAGATAACCCTCAGCATCACCAACCACAAGATTTGTTCCAGAGACCAGAGGAGATGTCAGGTTGCGATTCTTCAATCCATCCTGTTTCCACAGTGCGCTCCCATCCTTGCGATCAAACGCCCATACATTTCCTTCTGCATCAGAGAGAAACAGGTACGGCCCATAAACTGTCGGAGCAGTCACTCCACTCAGCTTTCTCTTCCAGACCAGATCACCCTGCTCCCCATTTATAGCAGCAAGATCCCCTTGGTAACTAATTACATATACAACCCCATCAGCAACAGCTGGGTCTGCATCAATATCGACCATGCGTTCAATTTCCGTACGCCCCCTTGGAGAGGTAACACTCTTGACCCAGAGTTCACGCCCGTCCTGCAAACCAAGTGCAACCACCTCACCTCCATCAAGACCGGCATACACTATGTCACCAACTATTACTGGAGAGCTGGTTCCTCTCAGAGTGAGAACTGGTACCTCACGCTGGTATCGCCATATCTCCAGACCATCTTCTGCATTAACTCCGACCAGTTTTCCATCCACAGTACGAACCACAACAACACCGGCAGCGACCGCTGGAGGGGAGAGGATCTCGCTTAACAGCGAAATGGACCACCGATCTTGACCACCAATTCTATCCAGAGCAACCAGATTACCTGACTCGGTTCCAACATAAACATTACCTTCTCCTGTGGCCACTCCGGTCATAACCACCTCATCAAGCTCCCGCTCCCACACAGTGCTACCAGATGACAGCTTTACTGCGCTGACTGTACCATCGACAGACGCCGCATAAACCATCTCTCCAGATATCTTGTGCTTTAGATCTACCCACAATCCATCGGTTCCAGACCCCATAGATTTGTTCCAGGAGATTTTCGGATTCACCTTTTCAACAATATCTTCCAGAGATGCCGGGGCGTCGGGATCGTCATCACCTATCCACCCACCAACCTTGTCTCCTACTGAGTTGATTGTTGAGCATCCCGCCAGTACAACACCAGCCAGAAACAGGGATAACCATCTGATCCAGCGAAGCTGCATTACTGAGTCACCTCGGAGAGCTTCATCTCAAGAAGTGCTCGACGCTGATCTGTAGAATCTGCCAATTGAATTGCCTCAACATAAGCACTCTGAGCAGCTACGTGATCTCCCTTACGACTCAATGCATCACCTTTAATCTCGCTAAAGTGAGACGCATAAATACCATGCTCCTCATCAGAGAGTCGCTTCAGTGCGCTCTCTACATCACCCTCAGCAAGGTACAACCTGGCCATTCCAAGCTGAGCCAACTGACGCGGAGATTCAAAATTACTATTTTCCAATACCCACTGAAAGTGAACTCTTGCCGCAGCACCGTCTCCTCTCTCAACCTGCAGTGCAGCCAGCCCCAATGCACCATTAGCCGCATAAATTGTTCCTGGATATTGATCCATCAACTGGTTACCAAAACTCTCTGCCTGCTCGCTCTCTTTTTGAATAAGTGCGCTCTGCATCTGCTCAAAATATTGTGATGCCGCCATCCCCTGACTATCTACATACCCACTATACCCCTGCCAACCAAACAACAAGGCGAGGCCGATAACAACTCCGGCAACCGTAGAAGTTCCGTTCTCCTTCCACCACTTTTTCAGAACCTCAATCTCTTCCTGGTCCGCTGTATTGAATTCCATCTCTATCCTCTCTATCTCATCTATCGCCTACTCTGAATTTCCGTTTTCACGAAAACCACACTGGCACCTAATTATAACGTGACAATATGTTTGCCACATCATCTACTGAAACTGTTTGTTGCTCACTTTTGCCATGCAGATCCTTAATTGTGACCATTCCGCTAGCTGCCTCATCATCACCAATAACCAGTGCGAGACGAGCACCAGATCGATCTGCGCGCTTAAACTGGGTCTTGAAACTTCCTCCACCAAGGTTGGTTATCAATCTCAAACCCGGGACTGCACTTCTGATCATCTCTGCAACACCCAGCCCGACTGATGTTGCCTGCTCCCCGGCCAGGACCAGATATGCATGCGGTTTCTCTTCGCCAAAAGATAGTGACTGCTCCCTCATCAACTCAACCAGACGCTCCAGACCTATCGCAAAGCCTACTGCTGTTGTTGCCTTGCCTCCAATCTGTTCCACCAACCCATCATAACGACCACCTGCACAGATTGTCCCCTGAGCACCAAGTAGGTCTGTAACCCACTCAAAAACTGTTCTACCGTAATAATCCAACCCTCGCACCAGCCGTGGATTAACCTCATAACCGATATTCATGCTGTCCAGTGTTGTTTTTAGTTGTTCAAAATGGAGAAGATCCTCCTCGTCCAGAGAATCCTCAAGTACCGGAGCCTGTTCAATAACACTCTGCATTTCCGGATTTTTACTATCTAGAATACGCAGTGGATTACTCTCCAGCCTGCGCAGACTATCTTTATCAAGTTTATCCTGATGCCCTTTGAAGTATTCAACCAGGATATTCCTGTAGCGCTCACGGGAGTGTGCGGACCCCAATGAGTTGACCTGCAAGGTTACGCTATCTATCCCCAACTGTTGCCAGATTCGTGCTGAGATCGCGATCAGTTCAGCATCCACATCTGGCCCTTCAAGGCCAAATACCTCTACCCCCATCTGATGAAACTGACGATAACGTCCACGCTGAGGGCGTTCATGACGAAACATTGGGCCCATATACCAGAGACGCTGTGCCTGCCCCCTGAGCAGACTATTCTCTATTACCGCACGTACACACCCTGCAGTTCCTTCAGGCCTCAAGGTAAGGCTGTCACCATTGCGATCTTCAAAAGTGTACATCTCCTTTTCCACAATATCAGTAACCTCACCAATTGAACGCTTGAAAAGTTCCGTCTTTTCAACAATTGGCATACGAATCTCCTGGTAGCCATACTCTTTTAGCGTACTACGCATCACCCCTTCTACAAACTGCCAAAGTGGAGAGTTCTCGGGCAACAGATCGTTCATCCCTCGAATAGACTGTATTTTATTGCTCATCGGTTACTACTCACCTAATTGTTACCAAGTTGTTCCCGGATTTGACGCTCCAACACATCAACCAGCTCCTCGTTACCAGCCTTATGGTCAGGAATACCATTCAGGTAGATCAGATTTGGATCACCTCCGGTTACTGCAACCTGTACCTCTTTGGCCTCACCGGGCCCATTAACTACACATCCTATTACTGCCACATTGATCGGCTCAATCACATCCTCCAGACGCTCCTCCAGCCTGTTTACAGTATCAATGACATCAAAATTTTGCCGTGAACATGATGGGCAGGCAATAAGGTTTACCCCTTTGCTACGCAGATGAAGGCTCTTCAAAATATCAAAACCTACCTTTATCTCTTCAACCGGATCCGCCGCCAGGGAGACCCTAATTGTGTCTCCAATACCCTCGGACAGCAGTAATCCAAGCCCTATCGAGGACTTGACTGCCCCACTACGCAAACCACCCGCTTCTGTAATTCCGAGGTGGAGCGGTTGTGTAATCTGATCTGCCAGCAATCGGTATGCTGACACAGTCATAAAAACATCCGAGGCCTTCAGACTTATCTTGAAGTCCTGGAAATCGAGCTTATCAAGGTACTCTATATGACGAAACGCAGACTCCACCATTGCCTCCGGAGTTGGCTCCCGATACTTTTTCTGCAGATCTTTTTCCAGGGAACCGGCATTAACACCGATTCGAATCGGAATATCATGATCACGTGCAGAGGCAACCACCTCTCGTACCCTCTCCTCCTTGCCTATATTGCCTGGATTAATCCTCAGACAGTCCACCCCAAGTTCAGCAACACGCAATGCAATCTTGTGATCAAAGTGGATATCTGCAACCAGAGGAACTGATACCCTCTGTTTTATTACTCCAAAAGCCTCAGCCGCATCCATATCCGGCACAGAGACTCTTACAATATCAGCCCCCACCTGTTGTAACGCCTCTATCTGGGCAACCGTTGACTCCACATCTAATGTATTGGTGTTGGTCATGCTCTGTACAGAGATTGGGGCATCACCACCAACCGCAACTCCACCCACGTGGATCTTGCGAGAGACTCTACGTGACACAGGAGAGAGCGATGTCACTCATTGCTCTCCAGAACAAACTGGACTGTACCATCATCATTGATGTAGTTAAGAAAATCGAATGGCTTGCCATTGAATTTAATATCAACCCTGCTGGCTCCCAAATCAACCTTCAAAGGCAGTGGCCCCTTGAAATCCTTGATAGTGCCTGCATCCAGACTTCTCTTTACCAATACCCGTCCAAGACCGTCGGTAATTCTGGTCCATGCACTATCTATATACTGAATAGTCACAACTCCATCATTAACAGCTGGTTTGGTTGGTTTCACAGGTTTGGCGGCCTCTGTTTCCGTTGCCTCCGGACCACCGCTCTCAATATTTTCTGTCGATACCGATTCAACCACTACAGGCTGCTCATCCGCGGGATCACCTCCTGACAACAGCCAGAAAACCAGAACCAATGACAATAGTATGACAACGGGTGGCAATGGATTCTCTTTTACTTCATTAACCGGATCTTTTACAAAACTTCTGCCCCAATTACCTGCCGACTCAACAATTGATCCCAGCCTGGAGGCGAGATCAAAAGATGGTCTCTCGGCTTTATCTCCGCCAATCTCTCTGGGGGGGGTGGTACCTAGTGAGGAGACATTAACACTTGTCTCTTTTGCACCTGTCTCAACCTTTAGGTAACGCGCATAGTTTCTGATAAATCCTTTGAAAAATACATCTGGAAGAGCTCTTGGTGGCTTTCTTCCCTCTTCAATGGCCACAAGAACCGACTCTTCCACCTTGAGCTGGTGAGAAACATCAGCCAGCTCGACCCCCTGCTCCAATCTGGCCTCACGCAGGCGCTCCCCCAATGGCTTCTCGAACAACTCACCCTGATCAACCACACCATTTTTGTTTTTCTCGCTCATTTCATCTCATCTCCACAAATTTCACTATTCCTGGTAGCAACATCCGGGGTTTTGTAGTCAGGATTATTGATCGCCATACCGAAGTAGATGGCCGCCTCCCGGTGACGCCCCTGACGACACAGCAACACACCATATCCATTCTGTGCCTCCGGATATGGCTTGTCCTCTCTCATTGCCCGCATAAAGTGCTGTTCGGCTCTCTCCTCACTCCCCTTTTTCAGATACAACAGTGCCAATGCATACTGTATCTCAGGATCATCCGGCTTGATTGATTGCGCCTTTTCCAGGTTAACCAGAGCCATATCCATATACCCCTGCTCCATATAAGCAACCCCCAATTCCAGCTGTAATTGTGCCACCTTTGCCGACTTTTTTTGGGATTTTATGGTTGTTGCACAAGAAGATAAAACAGTCGCTACCATTATGACAAAAACCAGCCTCAAAACCAGAGATACTTTAGCCTGCATTATCCTGAGGAACCTCTGAAAAAGCTTGATGGGAGCGAACAACCACATACTGTTATTTATATTTAATGTCATTAGCTTGCGACAATTTGTAGCGGTCAACTGTGGAGTTCAGGATTATCAGACCTTCTGGTTCGATCCTTGAACTGTCCAGCCAACTGGCCACATGCCGCCTCAATATCCTCCCCTCTGGTTTTTCTGGTGACTGTTGTAATGCCAGCCTGAATCAGAACAGAACGGAACCTGTCAATAGCCTCTGATGATGGACGTTCATACTGCCCACCAGGATATGGATTGTATGGGATCAGATTAACCTTGGAAGGCACTGTACGTAACAGCGAAACCAGTGCCGCTGCATCCTCTCTACTGTCATTAATGCCGCCCAACAAAATATACTCGATAGTAACCCGACTTCTCGGAGAACCATCGACATAACGTCTACATGCATCCATCAACTCCTCTAACGGATATTTCCGGTTGATGGGGACAAGTTGATCCCTCAGCTTATTATTTGTAGCATGGAGCGAGACTGCAAGACTGACATGACACGTCTCCTTGAGACGATCCATCATTGGAACCACTCCAGAGGTGCTAAGGGTTATTCTTCTGCGAGAGAGTCCATAGGCGAAATCCTCCTTCATCAACTCCATGGCGGAGACCACGGAGTCGAAATTCAGCAACGGCTCCCCCATTCCCATCAACACTACATTGGTGATAACTCGCTGATGTGACCCTGGGCCCTCACGCCCTAGCAGCCTGTCTGCCACCCACAGTTGCGCAATAATCTCTGCAGAAGAGAGGTTACGGCTGTAACCATGTTGTGCTGTATTACAGAATGTACAGTTAAGTGAGCACCCAACCTGAGAAGAGATGCACAAGGTACCACGCCCCTTCTCCGGGATGAAAACGGTCTCTACCGAATTCCCGTCCTCCAGTTCAAGTAGCCACTTGCGAGTACCATCAGTAGAGATGCGGTCGGCAATAACCTCTGGAATCTGAACAACAGATATATCCGTTAGCTTCTCACGCAGAGTTTTGCTCAGATTTGTCATTTGAGCAAAATCTGCAACCCCCTGCTGATGGATCCATTTCAGCACCTGAGAAGCACGAAAGGCCTTCTCACCATGCTCGGCAAAGAAGGCCTCCAGTTGTGTACGGTTTAACCCCAGTAAATTAACGGGTGCGTTCACAGACTCCCTCTGGGAAGAAATATTCGATCTCCTGTGCTGCAGTCTCAGGAGCATCGGAACCATGTACGGCATTCTCGTCCAGGGTATCGGCAAAGTCTGCACGGATAGTGCCTTCAGCCGCCTCCTGTGGATTGGTAGCCCCCATAATCTCACGATTCTTGGTGATCGCACCCTCCCCCTCCAGAACCTGAACCATTACAGGGCCAGAAGTCATGAACTCAACCAGGTCATTGTAGAAAGGACGCTCCTTGTGCACAGCATAGAAGCCACCAGCCTGCTCTTTGGTCATATGCACCATTTTCGAGGCAACGATACGCAGACCGTTAGACTCAAAACGGGAATAGATCTTGCCAATTACATTCTTGGCTACAGCATCTGGTTTGATAATCGAAAAAGTGCGTTCAATCGCCATGGGTTCTTTTCTCCATAAAAAATCGACCCGCATCAATGCGGGCCTCAGTCATAAAAATTCAGCTCAAAATCCGAGCGCAGATTTTACCACTAATCACGCTCTTCGATCCACGACATCTGAATCGCCTCCAGCACTTTTTCCCCACCATGGTCAGGGTTGTCGGAAAACCCTTCCAGCTCCAACACAAAACGGTGCAGATCAACGAAGTTAATCGTCATCGGATCCATATCCGGATAGGCCTCATCCAATTCAATGGCAATATCATGTACATCTGTCCATCTTAAATTCATCTTAAAACTCTCATTTAATAGCTCAGGAAGCTCTTATCAGGTCATCCCCGCGCAGGCAGGAGACGAAGTAACCGAGGCACGAGGCGGGCTGATTACCTGGAGACGACTACTTAATTGTTTTCAGAAACCATGTTAATAGTATATTTAGGTATCTCAACCACCAGATCCTCATCTGCAACCACCGCCTGACAACTCAACCTGGAATCAAGGTCAAGCCCCCAAGCCTTGTCAAGCATATCATCCTCAGCCTCCTCATTCTCATTCAGAGAGTCCCCACCCTCTCGAACGTAACAGTGACAGGTGGTACAGGCACAGCTTTTTTCACAAGCATGTTCAAGCTCTACATCATTCTCCAACAGCGCATCAAGTATGGTTGTTCCAATCTCCGCCTCAATAACAGCCCCCTCAGGACAGAGCTCTTCGTGTGGCAATACAATTATCTGCGTCATTTCCCCTCTCCTATCTCATCCACACTTTTTCCAGATAAGGCATCATGAACTGAGCGATCCATTCTTCGAGCCGCATAAAATTCGCTCTCTCTATTGGTTTTCTCAATGGCCTTTTCTATCTCATCTCTATTGTCACCCAAGGAGATTTCACGCAGTCTGGCAATCAACTCTTCAAGTCGGGCCCTCTCATCACCACTCAATAAGGAGTCACCATCCTGCTGGAGTGCTGCCTCTAATGCGACAATGGTTCTGTCAGCTTCCACCTGTTGCTCTCGCAACATTCTCATATCACGGTCAGCCTCGGCAAAACGGTAAGAATCCTTTAGCATACCTTCTACTTCACCATCGCTTAGTCCATAGGATGGTTTTACCTCAATCTCCGCCTCCACCCCGCTATTCTCTTCTCGTGCAGAGACAGAGAGCAAGCCGTCTGCATCAACCTGAAAAGTTACCCGTATCCTGGCCGCCCCAGCCACCATTGGTGGAATGCCTCTCAACTCAAAACGGGCCAACGAACGGTTATCCTCAACCATCTCACGCTCACCCTGAACAACATGGATCGACATTGCTGTCTGTCCATCCTTGAAAGTGGTGAACTCCTGCGCTCTGGCAACCGGTATTGTGGTATTTCTGGGGATTACCACCTCTGTCATTCCACCCATAATCTCCAGACCAAGAGAGAGTGGTGTCACATCAAGCAGCAACAGCTCACCATCCTTTTTGTTGCCAACCAGAATATCAGCCTGAATGGCGGCACCTAGAGCTACCACACGTTCGGGATCGATTCCCTGCAGTGGAGTCTGCTCAAAAAACGTCTCCATCTCTTTTCTAACCAGAGGAACTCTTGTAGAACCTCCAACCAACACTATCTCGTTAATCTCATCTCTCTCTACACCGGCATCACGTATTGCGCGTCGCACAATTCTCATGGTCTTCTTAACAACTGGCGCAACCAGCTCATCAAATTGCTCTCTTGTAAGCACCCCCTGCCACACCGCTGAATTACCATGTTGCAGAGTCAATTCAACCTCTTCAGATTTGGTCAATGCCTCCTTTGCATTGCGGGCCTCTGTCAACAGATACTGAAGAGACAAGGTCTCATCTCCTGCCTCTCTACTCATCCACTCCGCAACCAGATGATCCATGTCATCTCCGCCCAACACCGCATCACCACCAGTTGAGAGCACCTCAAAAACCCCACGGGTCAGGCGCAGAATTGAGATATCAAAGGTGCCTCCACCAAAATCATAAACGGCATGGATCCCCTCTGGCTGTGAATCCAGGCCATATGCAACTGCTGCTGCAGTTGGCTCGTTAAGCAGGCGCAACACATTCAATCCTGCCAATTTTGCAGCATCCTTGGTTGCCTGACGCTGCGCATCATCAAAGTATGCAGGAACTGTAATAACAACCCCCTCCAGATCACTACCCAGAGTACTTTCTGCACGTCTGTTGAGAACAGAGAGGATCTCTGCCGAAACCTCAATAGGGCTAACCGCACCTGCAGCTGTCTTGATTCTTGGGACTGATGATTGGGTCTCAATAAACGAGTATGGATACTGCCTTGATACGTCTTTAAGCTCTTCAACACTCTTGCCCATGATGCGCTTGATTGACACTAGTGTATTAATTGGGTCATCTACAGCAGATTCACGCGCTAAATATCCAACGGTTGGGGCTTTCGACCCTGCATGATATCTAACTACAGATGGAAGCATATGCTCTCCATTATCATCTGGCAGGGTTTCGGCAGATCCACTACGCACAGAGGCAACCAATGAATTGGTTGTGCCCAAATCAATCCCTGCTGCAAGATGATGCTGATGTGGTGCGGACGATTGTCCAGGTTCGGAAATCTGTAACAGTGCCATGGAGACCTCTTAAATTAAATCATCCAGCATGGTTTCTGCCTGATGGTAGAGACGGCTGAAGAATTGCATTCTCTGGATAGTTTGACGTGCCTCTTCATGCGAGCTCTCCCATTGCCGGGTAAATTGTTCACCCTGTTCTCTGATGCGCTCATCCATCTGCATTACAAAGCGGTCAAGAGCACTCCCTGGATCACTGCCGTGCTGGATCTCATCCAGCTCCTCACGCAGCTCCATCTGCTCCAGCAGAAACTGGTTGTCACGAAGAGTCTCTCCATCTGTACCCAGATCGACTTCATTCAGCTCCAAGAGATAACGTGCCCGCTCAATCGGGTCGCGTAACACACGGTTTCCTTCATTGATCCTCGAGGCCATCTGCAGCGAAAGTCTGCGCTCTTGTGCTGAAGAGCTGGCAAAGCGATCAGGATGAAACAACTGTTGTAGCTCACGATAACTTTCCGCAAGCCTTCCCTTGTCAACTGAGTAGCTGACAGGAATCCCAAACAGTTCGAAGTAGTTGGTTGTAAGATCCATAAGGCTCAAACATTAAAGCTCTCACCACACCCACAGCTGTTTTTTACATTAGGGTTATTGAACTGAAAGCCCTCGTTCAGCCCCTCTTTCCCGTAATCCAGCTCTGTACCATCCAGATATACCATACTCTTTGGGTCAACGATTATCTTGACACCATCCAGCTCAAATATCTGGTCATCATCCTCAACCTCATCGACAAACTCGAGCACATAGGCCATACCGGAACATCCAGATGTTTTTACTCCAAGGCGCAGGCCAACACCCTGGCCACGATTATCCAGAAAACTCTTAACCCGTTCTGCTGCTGCAGATGTCATTGTAATTGCCATCTCTAATTCCTAGTCTCTGTGGAGTGTATTCAGTGTGCCGCCCACTGTACTGTACTAAGGTCGATACCATCCTTGTACATATCCCATAATGGTGATAGCTCGCGCAGTTTATTTACATGATGAACAGCCAGAGAGACTGCTTCATCAACCTCATCCTCGGTAGTAAAACGGCCGAAGGTAAAACGGATAGAGCTATGCGCCAACTCATCATTTCTCCCGATTGCGCGCAGCACATAAGATGGTTCAAGGCTGGCTGAGGTACAGGCAGATCCGGAGGATACTGCCAGCCTGTTTAGTGCCATCATCAATGATTCACCCTCTACAAAATTGAAACTGACATTTATGTTTCCAGGAACACGGTTCTTGAGATCTCCGTTGACATAGACCTCTTCCATCTCCTTGATGCCATCAAGGAAACGGTCACGCAGAGCCTCCAGACGAACTGACTCCTCTGCCATCTCCTCTTTTGCGATACGGAAGGCCTCGCCCATTCCTGCAATCTGATGTACAGCAAGCGTTCCGGAGCGCATGCCACGCTCATGACCACCGCCATGCATCTGTGCCTCCAGCCTTACACGCGGCTTGCGTCTAACATAGAGAGCACCAACACCCTTGGGGCCATAAACCTTATGTGCCGAGAATGACATCAGGTCAATATTCATTCTGTTTACATCAATCTCCACCTTGCCAGCACTCTGTGCCGCATCTGAATGGAAGAAAATTTTGCGTTCGCGCGTTAACTTTCCAATTGCCTCCAGGTCCTGCACCACCCCAATCTCGTTATTAACGTGCATAATGGAGACCAGAATTGTGTCATCACGCAGAGCTGCCTCCAGCCTGGATATATCTATAAGTCCGTCAGACTCCGGCTGCAGATAGGTAATCTCATAACCCTCACGCTCCAGTTGGCGACAGCTATCAAGAACCGCTTTATGCTCAATTGAGCTGGTGACAATATGTTTACCCTTCTTGTGATAAAAGTGGGCAATCCCCTTGATGGCAAGGTTATCCGATTCTGTAGCGCCCGATGTCCAGATAATCTCTTTGGGATCTGCCCCAATCAGTTGAGCAACATCCTCTCTAGCGCTCTCGACCGCATCCTCTGCCTCCCACCCATAGACATGAGATTTGGAGGCCGGGTTACCAAACTTGGTATCAGCTGTAAGGTACTGCACCATCACCTCAGCAACACGCGGATCAACCGGGGTAGTTGCTGAGTTATCCAGATATATGGGGCGACTGCTGGATTGGTTATTTGATTGTGTCATCATTTATCTACTCGTAAATTTCCATATCAAGAAGCAAGCTCCCACCATGCTCTTCACAAGAGCCATACTTCTCTTTCGTTGATTGCTGATATTGTACCATTTTGATCTACTTCACTTAACCCCAGGCTGTCATACTAACGGCTGACGACTGCGATAATGCAATCTCTGACAATGCATCCAGAAACAGATCTATTTCATCTCTGGTAACTCCTCTGCAGAGGCTTACTCTCACTGCACTCTTTGCCTGTTGCCCGGAAATGCCCATAGCCATCAAAACATGGCTCGGGTCTGTTTTTCCAGCCTGACAGGCTGATCCACTCGAGAGACAAAAACCACGCTGGTCAAGCTGCATCAACATGGTCTCACCCTCAACCGCGGTGATGATCATCATTACCGTATTGGGTAATCTATCTGCCGTCTCAGCCACAATCTCTATTCCATCTATATTCTTAAGTCCGGCCTCAAGATATCTTCTTGTCTCCAACAAGCTGGCACCACTATCTTTCAGATTATTGACTGACAACAGTGCTGCAGCACCAAATCCTACTATTGCAGGGACATTTTCGGTGCCTGAACGCAGCCCCATCTCCTGGCCTCCACCATTAATAATCGGGCTCAGTTCCAGGGATGGCGCCAATATCAATGCTGCCACCCCCTTTGGTCCATACATCTTGTGGGCTGAAACAGTCATGCAATCTACATTCAGTTCGGTAAAGTTCAGTGGAATTTTTCCTGCTGCCTGACTTGCATCGACATGGACAACTGCACCAATCTTGTGAGCCTGCTCAACTACTGGTGCAATATTCTGGATCACTCCAGTCTCATTATTGGCCAACATTACAGAGACGATTGAGGGATAATTTGCCCTAATCTGCTTCAGAGCCTCATCCCCAAACAACCCATTATGATCTACCTGAAGCTGAACAACATCCCAACCACTATGCTCCATACTATTGGCAGCAGAGAGAATGCTTGCATGCTCTGTCGAGCCAACCGCAACCACCTTATTAGTTAAGTTTTTAGATGATAATGATTTGGCAATACCATGAATTGCAAGATGATTTGCCTCTGTTCCACTTCCTGTAAAAATAATTTGGTCAACCGAAACATTCAGCAATTCGGCAACCTGCGCCCTGGCCTTCTCTATCGCATTTCTGGCGATCCGACCATAACGGTGGCGTGATGATGGGTTACCCATGTTCTCGGACCAGAATGGTCGCATTGCCTCAAAAACCTTTGAGGCAAGTGGTGTCGTTGCATTGCAGTCAAGATAGAGAGCCATCGGTACATTACAAAAAGTAACTGTCAGGCTGCTGCCTCTTCTTGCAATGCGTTACCATGGCAACGATTCAACTCATGGATGCTCTTGTTCTTTGTAAGTGCACCCAATGAGATAGAAGAGAGAAAATCCTGAATCTGGTCACTAAGATCAGTCCACAGATCATGAGTCAGACAACTGTGGTCCCCCTGACAATTTCCATCACCCTTGCACTTTCTAACATCAATAGCCTCATCCACTGCAAGAATAATCTCCGAGATAGCAATATCATTGGCTCTCTGCGCCAAGCGGTAACCACCCCCAGGTCCACGTGAGCTTTTGACCAACCCCTTTTTCCTCAACTTGGCAAAAAGTTGTTCGAGATAGGAGAGTGATATCCCCTGTCGTCCAGAAATTTCAGAGAGTGTAATTGGCCCACAGCCTTCGTTAATTGCCAGATCCAGCATGGCAGTAACCGCATACCTTCCTTTTGTTGTCAGACGCATAAGGTCTCCTCAGCTTAAATAATAATAACCCAGAAAATTACTGTGGTTATATTGCTTTAACTGACTAAAAAGGTCAAGTTTATTTTGCGGCTTCTGAACTGCCTGTTAGACCACTACTATCAACTGTTACAGAACATGCGTCACTATCACAATCAACATCACAGGACTGCTTGCGGATTGAACAGGATACGTTTATTGCGGGAAGATCAACCCCCTCAACCTCACCACCAATCTGCTTGATGGCATCGCACATCTGCTCCATCTGTGAATCCATAGCGTGCACATGGTCCAGAATGCAGTTTATGGCATTAGCAACGGGATCCGGCATTTCGCTGGAGGCGCCATAGGCATCGAAACCAATCTTCTTGGCAAACTCCTCAACATGAGGATTAATTGGTTTCTTGCGCTGAATAATACGTGCAGGAATACCAACAACCGTGGCCCCATTGGGTACATCCTTGACCACAACAGAATTGGATCCTACCCGTGCACCCTCACCAAGCACGATTGGACCAAGAATCTTTGCCCCTGCTCCAACCACCACATTATTCTCAAGTGTAGGGTGACGTTTACCCTTGTCCCAACTGGTTCCACCCAGAGTAACGCCATGATATAGAGTACAATCATCGCCAATCATCGTAGTCTCACCAATCACCACCCCCATACCGTGATCAATGAAAAAACGTCGGCCAATGGTTGCGGCAGGGTGAATCTCGATTCCGGTTATCCAGCGAACAATGGTGGACAACCAGCGTGCAACCCCTCGCAATCCAACATTCCATATCTTGTGGTTAAAACGGTGCATCAATACCGCAAACACACCTGGGTATGAGATCAAAACCTCAACAGAATTTCTTGCCGAGGGGTCTCTTTCGAATACGCACTGAATATCTTCTTTTATACGCTTAAACATTGCTCGTCAACTTTCCAAAATCCCAATCAAATTATTATTGCAAGATTATACATTTCTGGAACGGCCCATATTGGAATTGATAGAGGTAAGAATACCCCTAAGAATATTAATCTCATTGTGATCCACCTCTGCCCTGTTAAACAGTCTACGCAGACGACGCATTACCTGTCTGGGGTTTTCTGGATCAAGAAAACCGGTCTCGATAATTACCTTCTCAATATGCCCAAAAAGGCCCTCCATCTCATCCGCTGTTGCCAATGGATATTGACGCACAACCTCTCCAACAGGTCGCTTTAATTGTGTACCTCTCTGCATCATCAACTCATAAGCAAGAACCTGCACTGCAGCCCCAAGATTCAGTGAAGAGTAATCCTGACTGGTTGGGATCCTCATCAACAGATTACAGCGATCCAGCTCCTCATTACTAAGCCCGGAATCTTCTCGACCAAACAGTACCGCAACCTCCCCCTTGAGAGACTCATCCATAACTCTCTCGGCACACTCCCTTGGATCAAGCTCAGGCAGATACAGGTTTCTGGGACGTGCGGTAGTTCCGATAACCAGAGAGCACCCATTCAGCGCCTCATCTACCGTTTTGACAACAGAGGCGTTCATCAAAATATCATCTGCCCCTGATGCCCGCGAGGTCGCCTCAGCACATGGAAACTGTTTTGGATTAACCAACACCAGCTGGTCAAGAGACATATTCTTCATGGCACGCGCAGCGCCTCCAATATTTCCCGGATGGGAAGTCTCTACCAGCACAAACCTTACCCTCAGGTGATTCATATCAGAATATCCATTATCAATGCCAAGAACGCTCTGATTAAGTCACTTCGTAACTCTATCAGATCTCCCCCACAAGTTATCTTATGGTGGTTCCCTAACCATACTTTACTGTTTTGAGTGGCCGATAGTATACCAGTAGAGTAAAATCCTTCTCCCTATATCACTTCTCAGGATCTTGTTATGAACCCAATGCTCAATACAGCCGTCAAGGCAGCGCGTCGTGCAGGCTCTGTAATTCTGCGCTCCATTGACAGACTGGATGCACTTAACATTGAATCCAAGGGAAAGAATGACTTTGTCTCCGAGGTTGATCGCAAGGCAGAGGCTGAAATAATAAAAATCCTTCACCAAGCCTATCCAGACCACTCTATTCTGGCCGAAGAGAATGGCTCCTTTGAGGGCAATGAGTACAAATGGATTATTGATCCTCTGGATGGCACCACGAATTACCTGCATGGATTTCCGGTTTTCTCAGTCTCTATCGCCCTGGCATTTGGTGACAACCTCCTTCACGCCGTTGTCTATGATCCGTTGAGGGATGAGCTTTTTACTGCCTCCAAGGGCGATGGCGCCATGCTCAACAATCGTCGTATTCGCACCACCAACCGAAAAGGGATTAGCGGGTCTCTGCTGGGCACAGGGTTTCCATTCAAGGACCAGCAGCATCTTGAGGTATATATGGAGACTTTCAAGGCACTATTTCCTGACAGTGCAGGAATACGTCGTGCCGGATCGGCCGCGATTGATCTAGCCTATGTGGCCGCTGGCAGGCTGGATGGCTTTTGGGAGATTGGGCTCAACCCATGGGATATAGCTGCCGGTGCGCTACTGGTCTCCGAGGCTGGTGGTGTGTGTAGTGATTTTTCCGGTGGCGCCGATTTTCTGAAGACAGGAAATGTTATTGCTGGTGGGCTGGAGGTGCATGGTGCCATCCAAAAGACGATTGCCCCGCTACTACCTAACAATCTGAAACGATAGTATAAATCCTTGCGAAAGTGATCGCAGCCTCACACGGGTAACCGTCTGTGGCCTGGACGACCACAGGCGAGCGACACAGGGATGTGCTTGAGCGTGTTGCATGGGTGAGGCTGTGATTATTTTGGTAAAAACTGTAGCGCATATATCAACGCATCCTCGCGCTTTCCGCCAGCCACGCGATAGTAGTTATCACGTACACCAATCTCGTTAAATCCAAGCTTGAGATATAGGTTCTGAGCAGAGATATTGGATAGTCTCACCTCCAGAAAAAGCATCTCAGAACCTTTGCTTCGCGCCCGCTCTATCAGCCAGCTCAACAGAATCTCTCCCATCCCTTTTTTCTGTGACTCCGGATCAATGGCGATATTGAGCAGCTGAGACTCTCCACCACCACTGGAAAGCACACCATATCCAACAATCTTGTTGCGCTGTTCCATCACTACCAGAAGTGATCCAGCCTCGATTGAGTCGATGAATATCTGTCTGGACCATGGAAATGGGTAGACCTGTTGTTCGATCTCCAACACACCCTCAAGATCTGCCTCCCCCATCTGACGAATATTGAGGTCAGCCATCAATCCTCTTCTTTACTCGCTTCAAGGCCTCCCATGCGTGCCGCTTGTCACTTTTATGCTGCATCAGGTGGGATGGGTGAAAGGTGTACTCAACCAGGGTATGGTTGATGACGTCACCACCCAACTGGATTACCGCTTGCGCCGATGATTCTCTGATACGCCCCACAAGATATTGCTGGAACTCCTGTTGAGAGAGCAGCTCCGGTTTGAGGATAGTTATCTGCTGAACCTCTGCACCACTAATTTCTATAGCCTGCAGCATGTTGTCGAGAAGGATTCTCTCCTCTCCGTCAAGCGAGGTGGTTATGACAAGTAGCGGTGATGTTGCTACTTTGCTCTCTTCAACATATCTGGAAAATTCATTGTCGTCGCTATTGGTGGTACTGTTTTCAGTACTATCTCTGCGTACCCACTGCTGAATACCCATTATATTCAAATATGGTGACTGCATATTTACTTTCTTATCATCCATACCACCCAGCCAACCAGCGCAAAAATCAGCAACAATTCAAACGCAGCAAAAATCATAATTGAGGATGTTCACGTCCTTTTGGTTCTGCAACACGGTTCAGTGCGTGGATATAGGCTTTGGCAGAAGCGATTACAATGTCGGTATCTGCCCCCTGGCCATTGATGAAACCGCCATTCTTTTCGAGCCGTACAGTAACCTCACCCTGAGCATCGGTACCCTCGGTTATGCTGTTGACCGAGTAGAGGTCAAGCTTTGCATGACTCTCCACCAGAGACTCAATAGCACCAAACACGGCATCAACCGGACCCGCACCCGTTGCCTTGGCCGTCTTCTCCTCTCCATCAACAAGTACAGTAACCTCAGCATTGGGGATTTCACCTGTCTCGGAGCAGACATGAAGCGAGATCAATCGGTAACACTCGTCAGCACACCACTGCACTGAGTCTGTCGCCAGCGCCTGTAGATCTTCATCATAAATCTCATGCTTCTTGTCGGCCAGATCCTTGAAGCGGGCGAAGGCCTCGTTCAGCTCTTCCTGAGAACCAAACTCAACTCCAAGATCACTCAGCCTGGTCTTGAATGCATTACGTCCGGAGTGTTTACCCAGTACCATACGGTTTGCCGACCAACCGACATCCTCAGCACGCATGATCTCGTAAGTTTCACGCTGTTTTAGTACACCGTCCTGGTGAATTCCAGACTCATGAGCAAATGCGTTGGCCCCCACCACTGCCTTGTTGGGCTGCACCGGGAATCCGGTGATACCGGAAACCATTTTAGAACATGGAACAATTTGTGTGGTATCAAGACGAGTATCACAGCTAAACAGATCCTGCCTGGTTCGCACGGCCATAACCACCTCTTCCAGTGATGCATTACCTGCGCGCTCACCAAGACCATTGATCGTACACTCAACCTGACGAGCCCCATTAAGAACAGCCGAGAGTGAGTTGCCAACCGCCAGCCCAAGATCATTATGGCAGTGAACCGAGAAAATAGCCTTGTCCGAATTTGGAACACGTTCAATAAGGTCGCTGATCAACCCACCAAACTGGTGCGGCAGATTATAACCAACCGTATCTGGAATATTAAGAGTGGTTGCCCCTGCATCGATAACTGCCTCCAGAATTCTGCAGAGAAAATCAGGCTCTGAACGCCCTGCATCCTCAGGAGAGAACTCAACATCATCGGTATATTCTCGTGCCCACTTGACGGCTTGCACCGCCTGCTCCACCACCTGATCTGGAGACATTCTAAGTTTTTTCTCCATATGAATTGGTGAGGTTGCAATAAAGGTATGGATTCTTCCCTTGGCCGCAGGTTCCAGAGCTCGACCGGCTGTCTCGATATCCTTCTTCAGAGCACGCGCCAGACCACAGACCGTACTCTCACTGATCGCTCCAGCAACTGCTCTAACCGACTCGAAGTCTCCCGGGCTTGCGATCGGAAAACCTGCCTCAATAACATCAACTCTCATCTTCTCCAGGGCACGTGCAATTCTTAACTTCTCATCCATATTCATGGATGCACCAGGACTCTGCTCACCATCACGCAGAGTGGTATCAAATATTATTAACTGATCCTTACTCATCACTATCTGCCTTGTCAGTTGAAAATTTATCTGTGGATTGTTCTACCACGGAACCCGAAGCTGCACGCTCCGCACGCTTCTTTCTAAGCTCCAGCAAGTTGGAGACTGGCCCCCAAATCGCATAAATCAAGAACCCTCCAAACAGAACCTGTGGTGGATCTGCCGATATCAATACTATCAACGCCACCATCAGAATCATGGCAACAAAAGGGATACGATCTTTGAGATTAAGCTCCTTGAAACTGTGATAGCGTATATTGCTGACCATCAACAATCCGGACAAGGCCGTAATCAGAGCCGCGATATAACTCAGCTCTAGCGGAACACCCTCACCGTAAAAACCGTAATCAACTGCAACCCAGACCATGCCTGCCACCACCGCCGCTGATGCAGGACTTGGCAACCCCTGAAAATACCTTTTGTCTGCACTGCTTACCTGAGTATTAAAACGGGCCAGACGAAGTGCTGCGCCTGCAGTATATATAAATGCAGCCAGCCACCCCAATTTACCCATGGCTGACAACCCCCAAAGATATACCACCAGCGCGGGTGCCACTCCAAACGAAACCATATCAGAGAGGCTGTCATACTCGGCGCCAAATTCAGTCTGGGTGTTGGTCATGCGAGCAACACGTCCATCCAGTCCATCCAGAACCATGGCAATAAAAATGGCGATAGCGGCCGCCTCATAGCTCCCTTTTATTGCCGAGATAATGGCAAAAAAACCAGCAAACAGGGCTGCGGTGGTAAACAGATTTGGGAGTAGATAGATCCCTCTTCTGCGCTGTTTTTCTACAGTTGTATTCATTCCTCCTATTATCGCTGATAGAGGCACACTGTCACAAATAAAAAAACGCCTGTACCGATTTTTATTCAGTACAGGCGTTTCTTATATGAATCCTTGTGAGGGAGATCTGATTAGGTCACGAAGTGACTTAATCAGAACTTTCCTAGTTTTTTGTCTTGTCGACGATCTTGTTCTCACTAAGGAATGGCATCATGGAGCGCAGC
The DNA here is from genome assembly GCF_982804495.1 of Candidatus Thiopontia autotrophica. Lineage (NCBI taxonomy): Bacteria > Pseudomonadati > Pseudomonadota > Gammaproteobacteria > Candidatus Thiopontia > Candidatus Thiopontia autotrophica. The sequence goes on from NZ_CEYDPX010000003.1 coordinate 37,901, forward strand.
TGCTCACCCACCACCTCGATCTGGTGCGCTGCATTGTTGCGACGATGCGCTGTCATCTCAGGATAGTTGGCCTGTCCCTCAAGGATAAAGCGCTTTGCATATTCACCATTCTGAATATTCTTCAGAGCCTCCTTCATGGCCCAGCGACTCTCCTCATTGATCACCTCAGGACCAGTTACATACTCGCCATACTCCGCATTATTGGAAATCGAGTAGTTCATGTTGGCGATACCGCCCTCATACATCAGATCGACAATCAGCTTGAGCTCATGCAGGCACTCAAAGTATGCCATCTCTGGTGCATAGCCTCCCTCAACCAGAGTCTCAAATCCAGCCTTCACCAACTCAACCGCACCACCACACAGTACTGCCTGCTCACCAAACAGATCTGTCTCAGTCTCATCCTTGAAAGTTGTCTCGATGATTCCACTACGACCACCACCAATTGCAGATGCATATGAGAGCGCAATCTCTTTTGCATTACCACTGGCATCTTGTTGAATAGCGATAAGATCAGGAATACCGCCGCCTTTTACAAACTCACTGCGAACCGTGTGTCCAGGAGCCTTTGGCGCAACCATAATCACATTGAGATCGGCACGAGGCATGACCTGGTTGTAGTGGATTGCGAAACCGTGCGCGAAGGCCAATGTTGCGCCCTGCTTGAGCGATGGCTCAACCTCATTCTTGTAGAGCTGGGACTGAAACTCATCTGGAGTCAGAATCATCACCAGATCTGCCTCGGCAACAGCCTCAGGCACACTCTTTACTGCCAGTCCAGAGGCCTCAGCCTTGGCTGCAGAAGATGATCCGGGGCGAAGAGCAACTATAACGTCTACACCAGAATCCTTCAGGTTGTTGGCATGCGCATTCCCCTGGGAACCATAGCCGATAATAGCAACCTTCATCCCCTTGATAATGGAGAGGTCTGCATCTTTGTCATAATAAACGTTAATACTCATCTTTCTTCTTTCCCTAGATTACAAAAATTTTTAAATATAATGGTGTTACAAAACAGAGCGGCGAATTATCCACTAAAAAGCGACTGCGGACAATCAATCAGATTCTGAGGGCATCCTCACCACGGGCAATTCCGGAGACCCCGGAACGAACAACCTCCAGTATCGAGAATGGCTCCAGCGCAGATATAAATGCATTGATCTTCTCGCTATTTCCAAGCAACTCGATAACACATGCATGGTCAGTCTCGTCAACAACATCGGCATGATGCTCTGCAACCACCTGACGAACAGTATTACAATCAGCCTCAGACGCCATCACCTTGACCATGACCAACTCCCTCTCAATGTGTACTCCCTCCGTCAGGTCGACAAGGGTAACCACATCAATAAGTTTGTTCAGTTGCTTGTTGATCTGCTCAATAACCGCTTCGGTTCCAGATGTAACAATAGTCATTCTGGAGAGGGTTGGATCATTGGTGGGAGCAACTGTCAGGGTCTCGATGTTGTAACCACGAGCAGAGAAGAGTCCTGCAACCCGTGACAGTGCGCCGGCCTCATTCTCCATCAGCAGTGAAATAATGTGTCTTCTCATCGTAATACGTTCTCTATATCAGGATCATCTCGTTAAGACCTGCCCCAGCCGGCACCATCGGATATACATTCTCTTCAGGGTTGGTTATGAAATCCATAAAGACCAGACGGTCCCTCATTGCCAAAGCCTCTTCGAGTGCACCACGCACATCATCAGGATTCCTGATCTGCATTCCAACATGACCATAACTCTCTGCCAGCTTTACAAAGTCAGGCTGATGGTTACGTTCCAGCGTGACCTCGGAGTAGCGCCTCTCATAGAAAAACTCCTGCCACTGACGCACCATACCCAGATAACCGTTATTGAGATTGATAATCTTTAGTGGCAACGAGAATTCCTGACAGGTTGCCAGCTCCTGAATATTCATCTGGATACTGCCATCACCAGTTACCGTGCATACAGTAGCATCAGGGTGGGCAAACTGGGCTCCCATGGCTGCCGGAAGACCGAAACCCATTGTTCCAAGGCCACCAGAGTTGATCCAGTGACGCGGTTTGTCAAACTTGTAGTACTGTGCAGCAAACATCTGGTGCTGACCAACATCCGATACCACGTAGGCATCCCCATGAGTCACCTCATAGAGGGTTTGCAACACAAACTGTGGATGGATTACTCCACCAGAGTTGTCAAAGGCAAGACAATCCTCCTTGCGCCACTCATTGATCTCACCCCACCATGAAGCCAGTTTCTTCTCAGGCTGCTGCTGCAGAATTGTCACTATCTCACTGAGCACCTTCTTTACATCTCCTACAATAGGCATATCAACCTGTACATTTTTGGAGATAGATGACGGGTCAACATCGATATGGATAATTTTTGCCTGAGGGCAGAACTTCTCTATATTGCCGGTTACGCGATCATCAAAACGGGCACCAACAGCAATCAAAAGATCGGTATTGTGCATAGCCATATTGGCTTCATAGTTTCCATGCATCCCCAACATACCGATAAATTGTGGGTCGGTTGCCGGGTAACCACCAAGCCCCATTGTGGTATTAGTCACTGGAGCCCGCAGACGCTGCGCAACCTCTTTAAGCTCATCTGATGCATTACCAAGAATCACTCCTCCACCGGTATAGAGCACAGGCTTCTCAGCCTCAACCATCATCTCTACAGCCTGTTTGATCTTTTCATCTGGTAGATCAATGGATGTCTGGTATGAGCGAATCTCTACACTTTCAGGATAGCTGTACTCTGTCTTGAAACCAGATACATCCTTGGGTACATCAATAACTACAGGACCGGGGCGCCCGGTAGTTGCAATGGTAAACGCCTTCTTCAGTGTAATGGCCAGATCATCAACATTGGTAACCAGGAAATTATGTTTAACACAGGAGCGAGTAATGCCAACTGTATCCACCTCCTGAAAGGCATCATTTCCAATCAGTGGGGTTGGAACCTGTCCGGTAATAACTACCAGCGGAATGGAGTCCATATATGCTGTGGCAATACCAGTAACTGCATTGGTTGCGCCTGGGCCGGAGGTAACCAGCACCACTCCAGGCTTGCCGCTGGATCGAGCATAACCATCTGCTGCATGTACCGCACCCTGCTCATGACGGGTCAAAACATGCTTTACATCATCCTGTCGATAGATTGCATCGTAGATATGAAGTACAGCACCACCAGGGTAGCCAAAGATATACTCTACGCCCTCATCCCTGAGAAAATGTGTAATGACCTCTGCGCCCGATAACTCCACTTTTTTGCCTCTCAATCTACAATAATCTATCTGCTTTACGTATGATCTACACTGCTTTGATCTGCAGTCTCGCTCATAAGTTATAATTCAAATTCACGAACTGCTTATATTGCCTGTTTCAATAAACTGAAACAAGATCAAAAAGACGTTTTTTTATCAATTTAAAAATATATTTGCCATACATAACATCAGGTTATTTAAATGCCATACCTTAATATCGAGACCAATGTGTCGCTCGACCATGATGAAAAAGAGCGACTGATGGCGGACAGCTCAAAACTGCTTGCCGACCTGCTCCAAAAACCAGAGGGATATGTAATGATATCTATCCGTACCGATGCCAATCTGATGTTTGGTGGAACTACAGACCCATGCGCCTATCTTGAATTCAAGAGCCTTGGGTTGCCAGAATCATCTACCCAGTTTTTTTCAGATGCTATAACAAAACTGCTTGGTGCCAGAACAGGTATTCACAGTAACCGTATATATATTGAATTTTCTGCGCCCGCAAGACATATGTGGGGCTGGAATGGTGGAACTTTTTAAGGAATTTACCCATGCGCACATCTCAATTTCTCCTCTCCACCATCAAGGAGACCCCAGCTGAAGCAGAGATTATCAGCCACCAGCTAATGATTCGTTCCGGCATGGTTCGCAAGCTAGCCTCTGGATTATACTCCTGGCTACCAACAGGACTCAGAACTCTCAGAAAGGTCGAAAACATTATTCGTGAAGAGATGAACAGGTCCGGTGCACAAGAGCTCTTGATGCCAGTAGTACAACCAGCAGAACTGTGGGAGGAGTCTGGACGCTGGGAACAGTATGGCCCTGAACTGTTACGGATTCAGGATCGTCACCAGAGAGATTTTCTGCTTGGACCAACCCATGAGGAGGTAATTACCGAGATTGCCCGCAGGGAGATCCGCAGCTACAAGCAGCTGCCACTTAATCTCTACCAGATTCAGACCAAGTTCCGTGATGAGATCCGCCCTCGCTTCGGGATAATGCGTTCACGTGAATTCATCATGAAAGATGCCTACTCCTTTCATATGGATCAGGACTCACTGCAGGAGACCTACCAGGTAATGTATGCCACCTACTCAAGAATATTTGAGCGCATGGGTCTTCACTTCCGTCCTGTTGATGCCGACACCGGATCAATTGGCGGCAGCACCTCACATGAGTTCCATGTACTGGCTGACTCAGGTGAGGATGCCATCGCCTTCTCGGATCAGAGTGAGTTTGCTGCCAATGTTGAACTGGCAGAGGCAGTTGCCCCGACTACCGAACGCAGTGAAGCAACCGCCATAATGGAAAAAGTGGCAACTCCAAACAGCAAGACCATCGAGGAGGTTTGCAATACTCTTGAAGTTGATCCCCAACAGACAGTTAAAACTCTTTTGGTTCGTGGCACAAATGAGTCTGTCGTTGCACTGCTACTGCGAGGAGATCATGAGCTAAATGAGTTAAAAGCAGAAAAACTTGATGGCGTGGAGTCACCACTACAACTTATTGAGCATGAAGATATCCGCTCGGCTGCAGGGGCTGACGCCGGATCTCTGGGACCTGTTGGTCTGGAGCTCAAGCTGATTGTAGATAGATCGGCCGCCCAGGTTGCTGATTTTGTCTGTGGTGCAAATGAGGATGGCTACCACCTCACCGGAGTCAACTGGGGACGTGATCTTCCGGATCCATCCAACATCGCAGATCTTAGAAATGTAACTGATGGAGACCCTAGCCCTGATGGCTCTGGGACCATTCGTATTGCGCGCGGGATCGAGGTTGGGCACATCTTCCAGCTTGGAACCAAATACAGTGAGGCGATGAAAGCCAATGTGCTGGACGAAGGTGGCAAGGCTCGTACCATGACCATGGGATGTTATGGTATCGGGGTAACCCGTGTGGTTGCTGCAGCAATTGAGCAGAACCACGATGATCGTGGAATTATCTGGCCAGAGGCAATAGCTCCATTCTCTGTTGCCCTGTTGCCGATGAACATGCACAAATCACATCGTCTGCGCGAGGCTGTTGAAAAGATATATCAGGATCTACTCGACGCAGGAATCGATGTATTGCTTGATGATCGCAAGGAGCGGGCTGGAATAATGTTTGCCGATATGGAACTTATCGGTATCCCTCACCGTCTGGTACTGGGTGATCGTAGTCTGGATAAGGGGGTTATTGAGTACAAGGGACGTAGTGATCAGGATAGCCAGGAGATCCCTCTGGATGATGTAGTCTCCTGGATCATAAAAAAAGCGGCACCATAATGGTGCCGCTTTTAGTGTGTACAACTATCAGTTTCTACTGGGTTGCTATCCGTTTACCTTCTCCTTAAGACCCTTTCCTGCCTTAAAGGATGGAGAGCGAGATGCCTTTATCTGTAGCGCCTCTCCAGTCTTTGGATTTCTGCCCATTCTGGCAGCTCGGTCAGTTACCTTAAACGTACCAAACCCTGCAATCTGTACATTGTTTCCACTTTGTAGACTGTCACCAATAATCTCTACCAATGCATCCAGAACATCCTTGGAACCACTTTTGGAAACTCCGGTTTTAGCTGATAGCAGTGTAACCAATTCCCCTTTATTCATACCTTCTCCCTTATCATGGTTAGCCGTTAAAAGAGGCCATAGGATAGCACCAATAGGGCTGTCTGCAACAATCTTTTTAGTCGCAATCCCGGGATGAGAGAGCAGCCACCAACAGCCTTAATTCATCCGCTTTTACGGTACTGGAAACCGGCTCTCCAAAGAGCACCTGAACTTCTCTACGCCGCCATCCAGTTGCATAAAGAGAGCGCTCATCCATATCCGCACGGGAAAATCTGCTCCCCCACAACCCCTCTATATAGAATGGAACAATAACTGCGCCACTATCATCGACAATCATCTCAAAACCACGCCTAAACTTCCCGAGACAACCATCATGGCTAATTGCCCCTTCCGGGAATAGACAGACCAGATCACCAGACTGCAGGCACCGTTTAGCCTCTTCCAGTGGTTGCCTGCTCCTCTCTGCCGATATCGGTATCACCTCAAAAAGATCAAGAAACCACTTTAGTGATGGCTTCTGATAAATGGAATACTCCATTACAAAACGGATCGGACGTGGCGAAACAGCCTGTAACATAGCCCAATCCAGCCAGCTGATGTGATTCCCCAGCAGTAGAGCTCCTTTCTGAGAGGGAATGTTGGTTACCCCTACAGCATCAATTCTGTACCTGCATCTGAACAGCACCCTTACCAACATACGAATCAGAGAGGTGATCGTCTCACGGGGTCTTCTGATAAAAGCCACCCCAATTGCTGCCCATGCAACCATGGCAATACCCCAGAAAAGGGTTGCAGGATTAACTGTAGTCTCAAAACTTAGCAGTGCCACACCCATTGTCACCCCAAGAAACAGTAGCATGACTATATTTTGCACCCAGTTGTTTCCCGCCAGAATCCTCCCCAGACGGGAGCTCTTGGCGTAAAACTGAATCAGTGCATTAAGAGGCACAATCAACAACCCTCCAGAGACTCCCATAAGAAAAAATAGAAGAGTTAATGAGTGAAGCGACTCGGCACCAGGAACTGCACTCAAGGCAATAGCAACTCCTACAGCACCAACAGGAATCAGTCCTGTCTCTATATACCCTCTGGATAACCATGTAACCATCAAAGAGCCCAGCAGAATACCTCCACCTGCAGAGGCCAACACTCCCTGAATCACCAGGGTATTTGTCACCTGAAGTGTCTCTTTTGCAAAAGCAGGAAAAGCTGCAATAGAAACCTGTGATATTCCCCAAAATAGAGAGAGCCCCAGAATGGAGTACCAGATAACAGAGTGCTCTCGAATCAACCCTAAAGTATGGCCGCCGTGAATCTCTGGCACCACCTTATACTCCCCCTCAGGCAGATAACGTGCAATGCGCCACTCGACCAGAGAGAGCGCAACCAATAACCAACCAAGTGGTGCAATGGTCTGTAGGTAGGCAGAACCGCCATCCGGTGAAGAGTTGGTCAACATCAACTCGAACAGAAAAGAGAAGAAGAACATTCCGAGGAGAATCGCAATGATGGTAACTGCCTGTACCACACCATTGGCACTGGTTAATCCTCTCATGCCAACATGCTCCCTGATGTACCCATATTTTGCTGGTGAGAAAAATGCACTCTGGATAGCAAGCAACAGGGTCATGAAAAATGCTGCCTCAAACCATCCCTGATAGTAGCTAAGGGTGATGAGCAACGCGATAATCACGGCCACTCCAGCAGATCTTCTCATAACCTCCACCTTGGGAAGTCGGTCAGAGATAATGCCGGCAGGAGTTACCAGCAGGATGAACGGAATCAGAATAAGTGCATTAACCAGTGCAGTAAGGACAATCTGCATCTCCCCATCATAAACCTTGAAGACACTGTTCTGAATTGTGATCTTGTGGCCAAGATCAACAAACGCATTCAGAAACAGCACCCACAGGTATGGGGTTAACTTACCCATCTACAGCTTCTAGGGAAGCTCCATCAACAAGACGAATATCTCTCTGTGGATAAGGGATGGTAATGCCGGCCTTCTTAAACTCTCTCCAGATAACCAGGTTAATATCGGAGCGTACACTACCAACCCCATTATTGGGATCCATAATCCAGACCCGCAACTCCAGCTCAATACCGTTATCTCCAAACTCCATAAGACGTGCCACAGGAGCAGGGTCATCAAGCGCCCTCTTACACGCCTTTGCCGCATTAACAAGAATCTTCATTGCTTGCTCTGGGTCATCCTTGTAACTAATCTGTACAGGTAGTTTAAGACGAACCTGGTGATCGCTGTAACTCCAGTTAATCACCTCTGTAGTAATCAGGTTCTCATTTGGCACCAGTGTTTCCACCCCGTCACGATCACGCACCACCACATAACGGGCTCGCAACTCCTGAACCCATCCAAATTTATCATTGATACTGATTACATCACCAGGTCGAATTGAGCGATCAAAAATAAGGATAAAACCAGAGATAAAATTGCTGGCAATACGCTGCAGACCAAATCCAAGCCCAACACCGAGCGCACCACCAAAGACTGCAAGCGCTGTCAGATCAATACCAACCGAGTTGAGCGCAATCAATACTGCAAGTATATAAAGCGCAAACTTGCTGCTCTTGCCAATCCCTACCTTGGCTGCTGCAGTCAGATGTCTTGAGTGGCGCAGAGTGTTCTCTATCATCCGTGAGATCCATGCTGCCAATGCCAGCAGGGCTCCAACCACCACAAACAGCTTGACCACAGTTCTGAGAGAAATACGGACATCCCCAACACTGACACCGACTACATCCATCGCACGCACCACTTCTGGTAGCCACCCCAATAGATGTAGCGCAACAATTATCCAGATAGATGTACTAATCAGGTGTTCCCATGCCTTGACCAGTGGCCCGGGCTTGAATGCCCTTCTCAACAGGTAGACCATAAGTCTGATAAGAGCCAGAGAAAACAGCAGTGGAACCGCCACATTTAGGAGTATTGCAGATGTGAAGATACGCTCCACAATCACTCTGCCAACCAGTACCACAAACATCATACTGAGTGGAAAGATGATCCTCTTCAGGGAGTGGCGGGTGAAACGTCTTAAAGATTGGTAGTTACCATCGGCAACCAGTTGCAGGTAATTGGTAATATTCTTCTGGGTCCAGAATGCTGTCGCTACCGCCAGCATCAATATCACCAGTTCACTAATTAACAGTGTGGGTTGCAGACGAACAAGAAGCTCATCAAATGCCAATAGTTGTAGCTGTTCCAATCTCTCCCCCTAGCTTATGTAACTGTTATCCCGGTTTTTCGTTAGGGAAGCTCCGATTAAGTCACTTCGTGACTCAATCAGAGCTCCCTCTCAAGTTATCCTATGGAGGAAGGATTATAGTTCAGCATGTTACAATAACAACTGTTGAGCCCTTCCCCCAAACCCCCATCCCATTACGCTTTTTCAGAGTTTCCCTAGTATACCCCTCATGAACATTCACCCCAAACTAATAGAAGATACAAAATACCTGGGAAAACTCGAACTCAGCCACTGCCTGCTGATGAATGATTCCCGCTATCCATGGATTATTCTGGTACCCGATGTGGATGATGCAGAGGAGATCTACCAGCTGACAGAAGAGCAAAGCGTTCTGTTAATGAATGAATCCTGTCTGATACAGCAGTTGATAGTTGATCTGTTCCATCCAGACAAACTGAATCTGGGGGCACTGGGCAACATTGTTCCCCAGCTACATCTTCACCATATTGCAAGAGAGAGTGGTGATCCTGCATGGCCGGGGCCTGTATGGGGACACAGCCCTGCCATCCCATACTCTATAAAGAAGCTGGAAAAAACTATAAACTTAATTAAAAATAGTATAGAACTTACTGAACAGTAAGGTTATTTTGATATCGCTTTGAGAAGAGTCTCAAGTTCTCTACGGACCTCAGAGATATCTGCCTTGGCACTTACGCCCTGCCCTTTCTTTCCAAGTCTGTGGCGTGCGCCGCTTATTGTGAACCCTTCCTCATAGAGAAGACCACGAATTTTTCGAATCAACTTTATATCATGTTGCTGATAGTAGCGACGATTACCCCTTCTGGTAACCGGCTTAAGCTGGGCAAACTCCTGTTCCCAATAACGCAGCACATGAGGTTTTACCACACAGAGAGTCGAAACCTCTCCAATCGTAAAGTAACGCTTTGACGGTATCGGAGGAAGCTCGCTAACCTTTACCTCTGTTGACTCCGGATCGTGGCTCATTATCTATAGAGAAGAGTTTAGTCAGGAGAGAACTGAACTGCTGTATCCAGCAACACTCTCTTTCAACTTTAGCCCCGCCTTGAATGTCACCACACGCCGCGCAGTTATGGGAATCTCCTCACCCGTTTTGGGGTTGCGTCCAGGACGGGGAGACTTGTCGCGCAGATCGAAATTCCCAAAACCAGACAACTTAACATTCTCTCCATCCTCCAAAGAAGAGCGTATCTCCTCGTAGAACTGCTCAATCATCTCCTTGGATTCACGATTGTTCAGCCCAAGATCATTATTAAGTGCCTCGCAAAGAGATGCTTTTGTTAGAGTCATTGTGTCAGTTCCCTCGGTTAATCTGGTTCTACTAATTGCCGTAACAATATAAAATTTAAAACCTTTCGGCAACAAAAATTATGCAGAATTCGGTTAAGAAACCTCTGATTAAGTCACCTCGTGACCAAATCAGAGCTCCCTCACAAGTTATCCTATGGGGGAGAGGTTATGGTTCAGTATGTTACAACATCCCATTAAGCTTTTTCAGAGGTTTCTTAGTTAATCCCTCAATTTTGCTCCGTGGACAAGTTTCAGCCTCTCCACAACCAGGCCTACAACCTCCTCCACATCCTCATCGGTTAATGTCTTCTCCCTGTGTTGAAGGAAAATTCCTATAGCCAGGCTCTTCTGACCAGCCGCCAGATTATCGCCCTGATACAGATCAAAGAGACGCAGCTCACTCAACAGATCCCTGGACACAGACTCCACCACCGTATCCATCAAGGATTGTGCCGACAGATCCTGATCAACCAGTAGTGCTATATCCCTCCTGATCATCGGGAATTTGGATAGCTGTTCAAAACCAGGAATACTCCCCTCCTGCAAGGAGTCCAGATCAAACTCAAACAGGAAAATACCCTTTGATAATGAAAGCCTGACAGCCACCCCCGGATGAATAGCCCCCATCCACCCAATAGCCCGATCACCAACCATTACTCTGGCACTCTTGCCAGGATGAAGAACAGGGTGCTCAGCAGCAACGAACCTCAATGGATGCTCTGCACTGTCAAGAGGATCGAGCAGCGGAGATAGATCTCCCTTCATGTCAAAAAAGTCAACCGCCTCGCCGCTTGTGCCCCACTGCTCGGGGGATGACTCACCATAAATTAGCCCTGCAATCTTGCGCTTCTGCCGAAGACCGTCCTCAGAAGGGACGAAACTCAACCCCGTCTCAAACAGACGCACCTGGCTCTGTTGACGCTTGGCATTAAACCCAAGGCTCTGCAACAGTCCTGGCCAGAGGGTAGTTCGCATAACAGACAAATCATTTGATATTGGGTTGGCCAGTGCCAATGCCTCAACCTCCGGATCAAGCACCTTCTGCATCTCCGGATCCACAAAACTATAGGTAATAACCTCATGGTAACCATGATCAACCAGGGTCTCCCTGATATTTCGTAGTGCAATTTTTGACTCAGGATTCTTTCTGATCTCTGCACTAAGCTCTGGATGAGTACTAGGCAACCGATCATACCCATAAATTCTACCCACCTCTTCAATCAGATCTGCCTCAATAGACAAATCAAAACGCCACGAAGGAGAGGCCACTTTCCATCCACCCTCCTGAAGCTCAACCGCAAGCCCTAAACCGGTCAAAGTCTCGGTAACCTCATCAGTCGACAAAGTCAGCCCCAAGGTGCGTTGCAATCTATCCTTGCGTAAAATAATTGTCTCAGTCTGAGGAAGAGCAGCACTGTCTACCACCTCCTGAACAGCCCCTGCCACACCTCCGGCAATATCAACTATAAGCTGGGTTGCACGCTCCATGGCACGTTGTTGCAGCTGTGAATCGACCCCCCGCTCAAAACGGTGAGACGAGTCAGTATGCAGCCCATAACTTCTCGCCTTGCCGGCAATGGCAAGCGGCGCAAAGAAGGCGCACTCCAGGAAGATATCGGTGGTCTCATCAGCAACCCCGCTCTGTTCCCCACCCATGATTCCTGCAAGCGCAAGCGGTCCATTATCATCTGCAATCAGCAGGGTATCCTCATTCAGCTTAATCTCTTTGCCATCGAGCAGAGTCATAGTTTCGCCAGATCTGGCACTGCGCACAACCACTCCACCACTCAACCTGGAGAGATCAAATGCATGCATAGGCTGCCCCATCTCCAGCATCACATAATTGGTAATATCAACCAGAGGACCCAGAGAACGCAAACCTCCGCGACGCAGGCGCTCCTGCATCCAGAGCGGTGTCTCTGCTGCCGGATTAACTCCATCAACAACCCGCCCCAGATAACGGGGACACCCATTACTGTCTTCAACAACAACGGGGAAGGTCTTGTCTGAACCGACAGCCGCCAAATCAAACTCAACCGCTTTTACACCACTCTTGTTAATAACCCCCACCTCGCGAGCAACTCCGGAGAGACTCAGACAGTCACCACGATTAGGGGTCAGATCAACCTCTATAACCTGGTCATCCAGCCCCAGAAGATCACGAATATTAATGCCTGGAACAGTATCTGCAGAGAAACGCTCAAGAGCATCACTCTCCTCCAAAAGACCCAAGGTCCCCATGGAGCAGAACATGCCGAATGATTCTACGCCACGCAACTTTGCTCGCTTGATCTTCATGCCATCAGGAAGAACGCACCCAACCTTGGCAACAGCAATCTTCTCGCCCACAGCAATATCAGCTACATTGGTAACTATTGTCAGCAGCTCACTCTCGCCTGCCTCAACCCTGGTGATACGCAGACGGTCTGCATCAGGGTGTGGCTCCACCTCCATAATCTCGCCAATCACAACATTTTCAAAGGCAGGGGCTGCCGGTTCGACTGAATCAACCTCAAGTCCAGCCATCGTCAACTGCTCCAGCAAAGTCTCGGTAGAGACCTCTGGATTAACCCATTCACGCAACCATGATTCACTAAATTTCATAATTTATACAATATGTTGTTATATGTTTTTAATTAAAACTCTTAAGGAATCTCAGATCATTTTCGAAGAATAGACGAAGATCATTAATACCGTAACGAAGCATGGCCAGGCGCTCAACCCCAAGCCCAAAGGCGAGACCACTGTATTTCTCGGTATCTACTCCAGAGTGACGAAACACCTCTGGATGAACCATGCCACAACCCAAAACCTCAAGCCATCCAGTGTGACTACAGACACGACACCCATCTCCTCCACACATCACACACTCTATATCAACCTCGGCAGATGGCTCTGTAAAAGGGAAATATGAGGGACGAAAACGAAGCTGAAGATCATCCTGCTCAAAAAAGCTACGCAGGAAATCGTGGATCAGCCCCTTGAGATCGGCAAAACTGACTGACTCATCAACAATCAACCCCTCCACCTGATGAAACATCGGGGTGTGGGTAAGATCAGAGTCACATCGATAGACGCGCCCAGGGGCAATAATTCTCAGTGGAGGCTCTTCACTCTCCATCACCCTTACCTGAACAGGCGAGGTGTGAGTACGCAGTACACGGCCATCAGGAAAGTAGAAGGTATCATGCATTGCACGTGCCGGATGGTGCTCAGGTATATTGAGCGCCTCAAAGTTGTGATAATCATCCTCAACCTCAGGCCCCTCTGCCACATCAAAACCAACCCGACGAAACAGCTCCTCAATACGCTCAAGGGTACGGGTTACTGGATGGATGGATCCCTTATGGCGATCACGTCCAGGAAGAGTGACATCAATAGTCTCTTTTGATAGCTGCTCATTAAGGGCAGCGCTCTCCAGTTTCGCTCTCTTCTCCTCAATCTTCTGCTGCAATGCCTGCTTGGCTCGATTAACCGCCGCACCTGTCTCCTTGCGCTCTGCCGGCTCCATCCTGCCAAGAGTCTTGAGGATGGCTGTCAGCGCCCCCTTCTTGCCCAGCACTCCAACCCTGACCTGGTCAAGTGCAGCCAGATCAACAGCCTGCTCAATGGCAGACTCTGCATCCGTAACCAGGGTACTCAATTCTGTGGTCATATCTTTATCTCAGAAATAAAAAAGGGGCGGCAATCTTTTCTGCAAAAGACTGTCACCCCTTTTTATGGTGTTCAACACCGTTTTTTAAAGTGCAGCTTTTGCCTGTTCCGCAATTGCCGCAAATGCTGCCTTGTCATGAACAGCCAGGTCAGCCAAAACCTTACGGTCGACCTCGATCCCTGCCTTGCTGAGACCATTGATCATATTACTGTAAGAGATCCCGTTATTACGAGCCTCCGCATTGATACGAACAATCCATAGTGAACGAAACTGACGCTTCTTCTGACGACGGTCACGGTAGGCATACTGCCCAGCCTTGGTAACCGCCTGCTTAGCAACGCGGTAGACCCTACTACGGGCACCATAATAACCGCGCGCTTCCTTTAGAACCTTCTTATGGCGTGCACGTGCCTGAACGCCTCTCTTTACTCTTGGCATAATTCTGCTCCCGGCTTAGCTATAAGGCAGCATACGTTTTACCGCACCTGCATTGCTTTCATGAACACTTAATGGACTACGTAGCTGACGCTTACGCTTGGTCGATTTCTTTGTCAGGATATGACTACGGAAACCCTGTCCACGCTTGAAACCGCCGGACGCGGTACGCTTGAAGCGCTTGGAAGCGCCTCTCTTAGACTTCATCTTTGGCATCTTTTCACCTCTTGCTTAATAGTGAGAGCCAGGCTCTCGTTTCAAATTCTCAGCCGGTGTGCCATTGACCAGACTGAGACCAAATAAACTGTATCTACTTCTTCTTTTTGGAGATTGGGCCGACCACCATAACCATCTGCCGCCCCTCCATCTTGGGAAACTGCTCAACCTTCCCATACTCTTCCAGATCTTTTTCGATCCTCTTGAGCATCTCCATCCCAAGCTCACGGTGAGCCATCTCACGACCACGATAACGGATGGTTATCTTTGTCTTGTTTCCCTGACCTAGAAACTTCATCAGATTTTTCAGTTTAATCTGATAGTCCCCTTCACCAGTACCGGGGCGAAACTTGATCTCCTTGACCTGAACCTTCTTCTGCTTCTTCTTGGCCGCGTTCTTCTTCTTGCTCTCTTCAAACAGGAACTTGCCGTAATCCATCACTCGACAGACTGGCGGCTCCGCTTTTGGTGAGATCTCAACCAGATCCAGTCCGGCCTCATCTGCCATCTCCAGCGCCTCACTTCGTGAAACCACAACCGACTCTGATTGGTCTGCCCCAAATACACGCAACTGGGATGTTGTAATCTCCTCGTTGATTCGATGCTCTCTTACCTTCTCTGGCATCCGGCCTCTAGGGCCTCTTGGCTGAAGTGCGATCTCAAGTTCTCCTGTTCAAAAAATAAAAACCATGGGGCTGTGCACACAAAACTACTGTTTGCGTCTCTCCACATCCTCTCTCAGACGCTCAATAAACGCCTCAATAGATAGTGTACCGAGGTCTTCACCACCTCTGGCACGGACTGCGACAGCACCCTCTTTCATCTCACGATCCCCAATCACCAAGATATAGGGGAGACGTTGCATGGAATGCTCGCGAATTTTAAGTCCTATCTTCTCGTTTCTCAAGTCCGATTCGACCCTAAACCCTGCATTATTCAACTGTTTTGCCACATTTTCCGCAGTTTCGCGCTGATGATCCGTAATATTGACCACAACAGCCTGCAGTGGGGATAACCATACCGGCATCGAGCCTGCGTACTCCTCAATCAAAATTCCAACAAAACGCTCGAGCGAACCGAGGATTGCACGGTGCAACATGACCGGACTCTTCTTCTCACCATGCTCATCAATATAGGTGGCATCCAGTCGGCCAGGCATTGAGAAATCAACCTGAATGGTGCCGCACTGCCAGACCCTACCAATACAATCCTTGAGCGAAAATTCGATCTTTGGGCCGTAGAATGCCCCCTCACCTGGCTGCAGTTCCCAATCCAGCCCCTTGGTATTGAGCGCAGTCTCTAGTGCCTGCTCGGCCTGATCCCACACCTTATCACTACCAACCCTCTTCTCTGGGCGGGTGGAGAGCTTGATCAATACCTCCTTGAAGCCAAAGTCCTCATAGACCTCAAACAGCAGATCCATAAAGGCCGCCACCTCAGACTGAATCTGATCTTCTGTACAGAAGATATGGGCATCATCCTGGGTAAAGTTGCGAACTCGCATCAACCCATGCAGGGTGCCTGATGGCTCATTGCGATGACAGGAGCCAAACTCTGCCATTCGCAACGGCAGGTCACGATAACTGCGTAGCCCCTGATTGTAGATCTGCACATGGCCAGGACAGTTCATCGGCTTGATTGCATAGTCACGATTCTCGGAGTGGGTAGTGAAGATCATGTCACCAAACTTGTCCCAGTGGCCCGACTTCTCCCACAACACCCGATCAATCACCTGCGGGGTATGGACCTCCTGATACCCGTGGTGGCGCAGCTTCTCACGCACATACTCCTCCACCTCACGATAGATCGACCACCCCTTGCTGTGCCAGAAGACCATCCCTGGCGCCTCCTCCTGGCTATGGAATAGATCGAGCTTCTTGCCAATCTTGCGGTGATCACGCTTCTCTGCCTCCTCCAGCCGATGCAGATACTGCTTGAGCTGCTTCTTGTCTGGAAAGGCGGTACCGTAGATGCGCTGCAACATCTCATTGCTGGAGTCACCACGCCAGTAGGCGCCGGCCAGCTTCATCAACTTGAAGCCGCCCTTGAGATGTCCAGTAGAGGGGGCATGGGGACCACGACAGAGGTCGATAAAATCCCCCTGACGGTAGAGCGAGAGGGTCTGATCAGCCGGGATATCCCGAATGATCTCAGCCTTGTAGGCCTCCCCCTGCTCCTCAAAAAAAGCTACCGCCTCATCACGCCCCATCTCGGAACGCTCTATCTTTATATTCTGCTTCGCCAGCTCAGCCATCTTCTTCTCGATGATCTTGAAATCATCCGGGGTAAACTTCTCATCACGAGCAAAATCGTAGTAGAAGCCGTTCTCTACCACTGGACCAATAGTGATCTGGGTCTCTGGAAAAATCTCTTTAACTGCCTGCGCCAGAAGATGTGCTGTGGAGTGACGAATAATCTCCACCCCCTCCTCATCTCTACTGGTAATCAGGGAGAGAGAGACATCCTCTTCAATAAGATAAGAGGTATCGACCAATTGATCCCCAATCTTTCCGGCCAGGGCGGCTTTTGCAAGGCCCGGGCCAATATCAGAGGCAACATCAAAAACAGTAACTGCTTGGTCAAAACTACGTTGGGAGCCGTCGGGCAGGGTAATCAAAGGCATTATCAATCTCCAGTGGCGACCCACACCAAAGGCCGCATGTTAATAATAAAAAATCTTAAAAAATTTGGTAGGCGCGAGTGGATTCGAACCACCGACTTCCACCATGTCAAGGTGACACTCTAACCAACTGAGTTACGCGCCTGTAAAGTCGAATGGGCATTGTACAGTGCAACCATTCATTGTCAATAATCCCGTTGTATCATCAACACACTGCGCCTATAATCCGCACCCTCAATGCCGAGGTGGCGGAATTGGTAGACGCAGCGGATTCAAAATCCGCCGGCAGCAATGTCTTGGGGGTTCAAGTCCCCCCCTCGGTACCAAATTTGTATTAAACCCCGCATGGTGGTAGCTTCTGTCAAATAACAGAACAATAAACTGAGGAGCCTGCCATGAAAAAAACCAACAAACTCACAACCGCACTTCTGCTTGCAGCAGTTGCCAGTTTTACCACCAGCGCAAATGCCTTTGTCGATCCCGAGGACTGGAAGATGGACAAATGGGGCGGATGGGACAAGTGGGATGGCCCGCCTGAGGCTCGCGAATGGAAAAAAGAGTATTGGGGGCAAGATATGAAGCAGTGGGGTCCAAGCGGATGGCAGACCCCCTGGGGATCACAGCCTGGCTGGGGCGGGGGCAGCCCGTGGGGTGGCCGTGGTGGTGGCATGCCTTGGGGAGGCGGTGACCGTGGCGGCTGGGGTGGAATGCCCTGGGGTGGTGGAAACAATGGAGGCTGGGGCGGCATGCCCTGGGGAGGCAACAGAGGATGGGGTCAGCAACAACCTTATGGGTATGGTCCGCAACAGGGCTGGAGTGCTCCTCAGCAACCACCTGCAGCGGATCTGACTGATCGCTACCCAAGAAGGCCGAAGGGTGAGGAGGCTGATAGTTCTGCCGAGACAGCAACAACAGGTGACGCTACAACAGAGTAACTACAACCTGACAGGCTCACAGCCGGTAGAAATAAAAAGGGGCAACCAACAGTGGTTGCCCCTTTTTTATATATGGTGCGAGCGGAGAGACTCGAACTCTCACACCTTGCGGCACCAGAACCTAAATCTGGCGTGTCTACCAATTCCACCACGCTCGCAAAAGTGTGGCGCATTTTATACGCTCAGACCAAAAAATACACTGTTTTTCTCTCTCCTGAATTACATCTTTCTTGAGATAGTAAACGCCCCTCTCAGGTCTCCTGGTTTAAAGCCGGTTGCCTGATCAAGTGGATAGTGGCTACGAATCTTCTCCAGAACCTTCGGTGCAACCATATCGCCATGACATACCATGCATGGCTTACCCGCGGGAATAGCCTTCATGTAACGGAATGTCTTGCCACCACCACTATCAACAACCTCGTAGTAATCCATCTTCTTGAGGTCTTCACCAGCAGACTTGCGAGCCTCAAATTGCTGCAGCACCTTGATCTCCCACGCATCCGCCTCATTAACAGGGTTACGCAGACGCAGACTGGTTCTGCCAATATCGTAACCGAGGCGCCCTGCCTCCGCCACAGTCAATGGCTGGGCACTGAGGTTACAGGCCTCAATAGCCTTGATTGGTCCACCAGCTTTCATCGCTCCGACAAGATTACCCTTCAGAGTCTTGAATAGTGACTTAACGGCAGCACGACTCTCATTTACATACTGATCGGTTCTGTCTGCTGATGCGGCCAACGGCATAGTAAGCATGCCTGCAACCAGTGTTGCTGAAATTGTTCTCTTCATAATTACTCTCCTTAATTATTGTTTCTACAGGCTATAACACTCTATGGTTTTACTACTGGATACCCCTTCTTGATCCAGTCAGTAATACCTCTCTTTACATTATATACATTCTTCCAACCCATCTCCCCTACCAAAGCCTGAGCCAGACGAGCTGTCCTGTTTCCGGTACGGCAGATAATGATGACTCGATCATCTGCCTTGAAGCGTTTCAGGAATTTCTCGTTAAACTCAGGATGGAGACTGCCGCGTTTGGTAAAGGCTGTAATCATTTCTGACTCCTCGACAATACCTGTCTTTTTCCACTCCTCTGGTCGGCGGATATCTACCAGCACAATATCGTCCTCTTTCAACAACGTCTGTAACTCTTCATTGTTGATATCTGTATAGCTCAGGATATCTATCAGCTCCACATCAAACAGCAGGGTAGAACTCGCAGGAATTGGCCCCATTGAACGGCTGCCATACCCCATCTCTGGCGGAATCACCAGCTTGCGCTGCTCTCCGCGCTTCATCCCCTTGACACCATGATCCCACCCTTTGATCACATTTCCAGCACCCAGAGTAAAGCTGAAAGGCTCGTTACGATCATGACTGGAGTCAAATTTGGTGCCGTCAGTCAGGGTTCCTGTATAGTGAACAGAGACAATATCACCAGGCTTGGCGCCTGCTCCGCTACCATCCTTTAGCGTCGTCATCTCAAACCCTGGGGAGACTGCAATCTCTTCTACAGCATTACCACTGTCGGAACACCCAGCCATTGCCAGAACCAAAATTGATGCTGCTACCGTTCTAAACATATCTCTTCTCCATAAAAATTGAATGCGGAGCATTCTATCCTCTGAACCGAGGTTTGGGTAGATGGTATTATTGCAATCATGACTACTATTGGAACCCCGCTCTCATCTACATCAACCCGTGTCCTGCTTTGTGGAAGTGGCGAACTTGGCAAGGAGGTAGCCATAGAGCTGCAACGCCTTGGGGTTGAGGTTATCGCTGTTGACCGCTATCCAAACGCACCGGCAATGCAGGTCGCCCACCGCTCCCATGTTATCTCCATGCTAGATGGCTCAGCTCTACGAGAGGTTGTTGAGCAGGAGAAACCAGATCTTATTGTCCCCGAGATCGAGGCAATAGCAACTGATACCCTGGTTGAGCTTGAACATGAGGGCTTTACCGTAATACCAACTGCCCGGGCCGCACAACTGACCATGAACCGGGAGGGAATTCGTCGTCTAGCCGCCGAAGAGCTAGGAATAGAGACATCCCCATACCGTTTTGCAGAGAGCAGAGAGGAGTATCTGGAGGCAATCAGAGATATCGGAATACCCTGCGTTGTCAAACCAATCATGTCATCATCCGGCAAGGGGCAGAGCACAGTTAGGTGTGAGGATGATATAGAGTCATCCTGGAACTACTCTCAAGAGGGAGGTCGTACTGGTGCTGGGCGAATCATAATTGAGGGATTTGTCGATTTTGATTACGAGATAACCATGCTGACTATTCGTCACAATGATGGCACCTCATATTGCCAACCAATAGGTCACCGCCAGGAAGATGGAGATTATAGAGAGTCATGGCAGCCACAACAAATGACCCCTGATGCCCTGGCAGCTGCCGAAGAGATGGCAAAAAAGGTTACTGATGCACTGGGTGGACGTGGCCTGTTTGGGGTTGAGCTATTCATAAAGGGGGGCCAGGTAATATTCAGTGAGGTCTCTCCCCGCCCCCACGATACCGGTCTGGTTACCCTTATCTCACAAGACCTCTCCGAGTTTGCTCTCCATGCCCGTGCGATCCTTGGGCTTCCCATACCGAACATTCATCAACATGGACCATCTGCATCAAGCGTCCTGCTTGTAGAGGGTGAATCAGACGAGATCTGCTACCAGTGCATTGAATCTTCCATGGCTGAATCTGACACTCAACTCAGACTGTTTGGCAAGCCTGAGGTAAGTGGGCGACGCAGAATGGGGGTTGTGCTATCACGTGACAAATCCACAGACCAGGCACGGGAAAAGGCCAACCGTGCAGCCTCTTCCATTGTTATAAAAACCCAGTAATAACAACCAGACACATAAAAAAAGCCGTTACACGTAACGGCTTTTTTGGGTCAATATATTTCCTAAACACTACTCATCCAGATAACAACGTCCCTCATAGGTAGTGTTCTTTCTTGGACGACTACCCAGCTCCTTGTGGCGAATCTCTCCGCGCACAATACCTGTACCTGCCTCAATCATGCTTTTCTCCAGAGTGACCAATTCACCATCCAGTTTGCCTCTGAGACGGTAGATCGAGGCCTGCGGGTTGATTACCCACTCCTCATAAATGACATAATCCTCATCATGTTCACTGACACGCTTGTCACGGAAATGGTTGTCAGGTACCGAGACCTTGACATCAGCATTATGAGTCACCTCGCCTGAATAGCTATCAATCTCGTCCAGATCACAACTCAACTGGGTATCAGCATAGGCACCAAAGCTGCCTGCCAACAAAATTGCTCCAATCACTTTTTTCATTATTGTTCTCTCCGTCGGTGGTTTTTAAAGCTGTAGCGACCAACTATAACTGAACGGTTGAATCCTGCAACATAAACACTCCGTAACAGAATGGTGTAATGCTGTGTTCAGGCTATATTAAACAACCAAATTGATCTAGGTCAAAGTGAGTTGGTGCTCTAATGTATTACTCTCACGGGTACTAAGTTCAACTTAGTTTTGAAATCATGCGCCCAGATTTCTCTCCCAGGAGATCGAGGCGATAAAAAAACAATCAGGAGTCAACAACTTATGTTTAAAAAGACACTCACAATGGCAATGGCCATCGGAATGTCGCTCGGAACCGGAAGTGCAGCGTGGTCATCCGCGCTGGACGATGTGATGGAGGCCCGTGGCCTTACACAAAAGGATCTATTGGCGGCAGCAAAAACCTACACCCCTTCTGGAGGTCGTGATGAGTATCTCGCCTTCAGTTCTGGTGGTCAAAGTGGTCAGTTAATTGTCTACGGAATTCCCTCAATGCGTATTCTCAAATACGTTGCGGTATTCACCCCAGAGCCGTGGCAGGGTTACGGCTTTGATGATGAGTCCAAGGCAGTCCTGGCTCAAGGAAGAATCAACGGTAAGGATATCAACTTTGGTGATACCCACCATCCAGCGATCTCCGAAACCAACGCTGAGTATGATGGACAGTATCTATTCATTAATGACAAGAACAACCCTCGTCTGGCGGTAGTTGATCTACATGATTTCGAAACCAAACAGATTGTAGTCAACCCACACTTTAATAATGAGCATGGTGGTGCATTTGTAACTCCAAATACTGACTATGTAATTGAGGCAGCCCAGTACCCTGCACCATTTGAGGATGAGTATGTACCTCTGGAGCAGTTCAATGACCGCTATCGTGGCGGTGTTACCTACTGGAAATTCAACCGTGAGATAGGTCGCCTTGATCCATCTCAATCATTTACAGTTGAGATGCCTCCATACAGTCAGGACCTCTCCGACTTCGGCAAGTTTGGTAGTGATGGCTGGTCCTTCACCAACTCATTCTGTTCCGAGCGCTACGTAGGCGGTATCGAGAAGGGGCGTCCTCCTTATGAGGCAGGCTGTTCGCAGAAGGATACTGACTTCCTCCATGCAGTTAACTGGAAGAAGGCAGTAGAGCTCTACAAGGCCGGCAAGGGTAAATCAGTGAATGGCATGGATGTGCTCTCCATGGAGACCATGGTTGAGAACAATGCTCTATTCCTGGTTCCTGAACCAAAGAGTCCTCATGGTGTTGACGTCTCTCCTGACGGCAAGTTCATGATCGTATCCGGCAAGCTGGATAGCCACGCATATGTATACAGCTTCGCGAAGATGATGGCTGCACACAGTGCCGGTAAATATGAGGCTCGTGATGACTATGGTATCCCCATTGTCTCTCTGGAAGATGCTTTGGAAAGACAGGTACAGGTTGGTCTTGGGCCACTGCATACGCAGTATGACTCCAAAGACTGTACTGTCTACACCTCTATCTACGTAGACTCTCAGGTCACCAAGTGGAACTACTGTACTGGTGAGATTCTGGACAAGCTCTCCATTCACTACAATATTGGCCATCTGATGACTATGGAGGGTGACTCTGCATCTCCAGACGGCAAGTATCTGGTAGCACTGGACAAGCTGGCGATTGACCGATTCAATCCTGTCGGCCCACTCCATCCACAGAACCACCAGCTGATCGATATCAGTGGCGACAAGATGGAGCTGCTCTATGATATGCCTATACCACTGGGCGAACCGCACTACGCGGTTGCGATTAAGGCAGACAAGCTTAAGCCAGCTATCCGCTACAAGTCTGGTTGGGATAGCCGCTCCGACAAGCGCTCTCCTTACAAGACCCGTGCTGGTCGTGAGAAGACATCTCGCACCTGTGATGGTGACAACTGTACTGTTGAGGTATTTGGTACTGTGATCCGTTCACATATCACTCCAGAGACCATTGAGGCCGAGGTTGGTGACAAGGTAATTATTCACCTTACCAACCTGGAGCGTGCTGAGGATGAGACCCACGGTTTCGCAATCAACGGCACCAATGTAAACCTCTCACTGGAACCAGGAAAGACTGTATCTGCAACATTCATGGCAGACACAGAGGGCGTATTCCCCTACTACTGTACTGAGTTCTGTTCAGCACTCCACCTTGAGATGGAAGGCTATCTGCTGGTCAAACCCAAAGGCTACAAGGCTGTAGAGGGTGAGATTGTTGATGGTACAACCTATAACAAGGCAGACTATGACAAGCAGTACCAGACCAATCTGGATACGCAAGCCATTATCGACAGTGTTGTAGGTTATATCACCAGCACCAACTTCAAGGACTTCGCACCAGTAACTGCACTGGTTGAGGATGCCGTTGATCAGTTGGGCTTTGCTGCAGCATGGCAGAAAAAGGCAGAGGAATCTGCAGCTGCCAACGACTTCCAGAATGCAACTCTGCAGGCTGGTCAGTGGTGGCAGTACCAGGTGAAGGCTGCGGACATTGGTCTGCGCGCCAAAACCTACCTGGAACAACACGGTGCGGTTGTGCAAGCTAAATAATGCGCAACTAACACACTGTTAGTCCTTAAGGGGAGAGCATTTATTGCTCTCCCCTTTTTTAATAAAAATTCCTTGAAAAACTGTTCTGAAATAGTTTGGAAATAAAGTTTGAATAGGATCTAATGCAGTTTGACAATAATTGAACAGAGGAATAGATAATGAATATTAGTAAAACTCTCCTGGTAGCAACATCAATAGCCATGTTATCTACAATGGCTACAACAGCATCGGCAGATGGTGCAGCACTCTATGAGAGCAAGACATGCTGGGCATGTCATGGAAAGGATGCACAGACCCCTGTACTTCCTACATACCCAAAACTGGCTGGCCAGAGCAAAGAGTATGCTCTTAATCAGATGAAGGATATCAAGTCCGGAGTTCGTAATAACGGCGGTGCTGCCGCCATGCAAGGTGTAATGGGGCTGGTTAATGAGACAGAGATGGCAGAGATTGCCGAGTGGCTATCAACCCTGAAGTAAAAAGAGAGCATTGACACAGATCAAAGCAAAAAATGGCTCTATCACATAATCTATAGAACGCCTGAATAAACAGAACATAGTGGAGAGATATTGATGAAGAAAATTACGGCAATTGTGGCTGGGGTCGCATTTATTGGAATAGGAGTTAACGCCTCGGTATCAGCCGGTGGACAGGTTACCGATGTAAAGGACTGGAATACCGGTGAAGGTGAGCAGAGTGTTGCAATGACACTTACTCCTGACCGTGAGAATGGAATCGAGGTATACGAGGTCTGCTCTGCATGTCACCTTCTGGAGGGGTGGGGGATGCAGAACGGAACATTCCCCCAACTGGCAGGACAGCACAAAAATGTACTGATCAAACAGTTGGCAGATATTCGTGCCCTGAATCGTGATAACCCAACAATGTACCCTTTTGCCCTTCCTGAGTCGATTGGTGACGAGCAGGCAATTGCAGATGTAACCGACTACATCGCCAAACTGCCAATGAACCCGGACAATGGCAAGGGTGACGGAACAGATCTTGCCCGAGGCGAAGAGCTCTACAAGAAAAACTGCACACAGTGTCATGGTGACAATGGTGAGGGCAACCAGGAGAAGTTCTATCCCAAGATCCATGGGCAGCACTATGCCTATATGTTGCGTCAGTTCGAGTGGATTCGTGATGGCAAGCGCCGTAATGCCAACCCTGACATGGTCAAGCAGATTGCCGAATTCAGTGATGCAGATATGAAGGCGGTTATAGACTATACATCCCGTATCCCTGTACCTGCAGAGGATCTGGGGGCTGTTGGCTGGATCAACCCCGACTACGACTAATGTTTGATTCACCCTCCCCTACAGGAGGGTGAATCCAGATTTTCTCATGGAGGAGTGAGTAACGACGTATAGAACAAGACAGGGCAATAAAACCAGACAACAAAAGATATAAGGGTTTTTACAACATGAGCACTACCAGCACAAAACAGCACTTTATTATCGGCACCCTCTCCATGGTTGCCATCGGTCTGCTGATCTCCATCTTCTATAGCCCGGTTTGGTGGGTATCACTAAAGGCGCCGCAGTATCCAGAAGCTGCATTCCCTCAGGGGATTCGCATCCACTTCCACGTCAATGGTGTCTTTAATGGTTGCGAGAAAGTCGAGACCGAAGAGAAATTTGAGGAGGAGGCTCTCAACTGCAAACATGAGATGGACGCCATCAACCACTATGTGGGAATGTATCCAATTGCTGCCGGTGCCCCGGTAGAGCGTGCGGTATCTCCATTTGTATTTGTTTTGCTTGGGCTGATGATTATCGCCTTTGCCATACCCAATAATCGACAACGTATCATGCTGATGGGGGCTGGTTCCATTGTAATAGCTGGCTGGGCATACACCACCCTTTACACCGAAGGTGGATTGAATATGCAGTCTTCTCCCTATCGTGACGACTTGATGAGCACCATGCAACTAAATCCTGAAGAGATAGAGAGCTGGAGCGGAACCCAGGCTATCGAGGCGAGTTATGAAGAGGCCCTGGCACGCTACTTCCCAACCATTGGGGTGGATTGTGACAGTTATGCAGAAAAGATGACCTATGTTGACCTATATGCAACTCAGGAGCGTCCTTTTGAAGATCTGAATGATCTCCTGGTCAACGCTGGTGCGACCCCTGCCGTCATGTCCACCTTCCATGAAATGTACAAGATGATTCAGAGTGACTCATCCATGACTACCGAACAGCAACAGAGTGAATTTATGTCTCGTTGCGGGATTATGGCAGACAAGGTAGGAATGACTGATATTGAGCGTACCGAGCTAATTATGACCATTACCAATATTGTCTTTGGCGGACTGCTGGCTGCCATGGCACTGATTATAATTGGCCTCTGGAAGATGGAGAAAATCTTTACCTGGATACTGATTCTTGTTCCCATGGCACTGCCAATATTCTTTATTATGGATTACGCCGGATGGCTCTGGTGGTTTGGTCACAATCTGAGTGAGATGGGTGCATTTACTGTAAAACCATTTATGCCAACCGTATTTGGGGTTGGCAAGGTTGCCCAGTTTGCCACCTACTCATACCCAAATTATGGTTTTGGACTAATCATGCTCAACTCTGTAGTTCTGGCTGCAGTTGCACTGATTCGCCTGAAATCATCGCACAATTAAAACCGATCGATTTAGTCGAAGTCCGTAAACGTGAAACAAGTGATGGTGGAGAGCTGGAACCGACCTCATCTCACTACACGCTGGTTACTGTTAACAGCATTAACTGTAACTCTTTCTGTGATCATGCCTCAGTCTAAGGCTACAGATCTTCCCTCCTTTCAGGATCTTGTAGATGCCACCCCAAAGGGTGGTCTGTTGACACCACCAGCAGGAATATATGCTGGTCCCGTCACCATTGAGACCCCTATCACCATTGATGGAAAGAATGGGGTTACCATTGATGCAGGTGGAAAAGGAAGTGTAATTTACCTGGATACTGATGGAGCAACTCTACAGAATCTCCGCCTAATCAATTCTGGCGGTTCTCATAATGATGTAGATTCCGGGGTTCAGGTTAAGGGAGACTTTAATGTAGTGAAGGACAACTCCATAGAAGAGTGTCTGTTCGGGATCGACCTGAGCCAATCAAAGAACAACATTATTCGTCGCAACAAAATCAGCTCTAAAAGTGATCGGGCTCTTGGTCTTCAGGGGGACTCGGTCCGACTCTGGTATAGCTTTGATAACCAGGTCACCGATAACATTATTACCAACTCTCGAGATATGGTTGTCTGGTACTCGAAAGACAACACCATTGCTCGCAACAGATCATCCGGTGGACGCTATGCTCTCCACTTTATGTACTCACAGGGAAATCTGATTGAGGAGAATGAGTATACAGACAACTCTGTAGGTATATTCCTGATGTACAGTGATAGTGCAGTAATCAAAAACAACTATATAGCCCACTCTCAGGGGACAACAGGGATGGGGATAGGGCTCAAGGAGACCAGTGACGTTAAAATCACCGGCAACAAGATTCTATACTGTGCCACCGGCATCTATAGTGATGTATCCCCATACCAACCAGATACCATCAACCTGATGGAGGACAACCTGATTGCCTTTAATGGCATCGGTATGCTCTTCCATACCCCGTGGTGGGGAAATGTTGCGCGCAATAATAGCTTCAAGGACAACATCACGCAGGTGGCTGTCGATGGAAACGGCGGTGCCACCAAAAATGTGTGGGAAGGAAATCACTGGGATGACTATGAGGGATTTGATCAGAATAGTGACGGCACTGGAGATACGCCCTACGAGCTCTACGCCTATGCTGATCGACTCTGGATGGACCGCCCTGATGCCCGCTTCTTTATGGGAACACCACTTCTTGCATCACTTGATTTTCTTGAGCAGCTTGCCCCATTCTCTGAACCAACACTACTGTTGAGGGATGAAAAACCACTATTGGCATCCCTGGATAGCCGTATACTAAACAGTGAAAATCGTGTTGCCGAGACAACAGCAGAGCTGAACGATTTAATAGAGGAAGCTACAATTGAAGATGAAAAACAGGCCAAAAAGGATTGGTCATCATCACTAAGACTACTTGAGAATAGCCTGCAATGAGCGAATCAGAGAAGAGACCTAAGCGTCTATCAAGAAAAGAGAGGGAGCGTCGAGAGTTCATGAGAACCTCAGCCATGGTTGTTGGGGTTACAGGATTCTCATTACTTACCCTGCTACCCACAGTAAGCAATACTGCCCCTAGATTACGCCCCCCCGGCGCCCTCGATGAGAAGGAGTACCTGGCCTCCTGCATCAAGTGCGGGCAGTGTGTTCAGGTATGTCCGGTAGAGGCCATTGAGTTGGCAGATATTTTTGATGGCCAGGGTCAGGGGGCAGCCTATATTGATGCCCGTGACCAGGCTTGTGACTTCTCCTGTGATGGCTTGCAGTGTGTTCTGGCATGCCCAACCGGTGCACTGACCCATGAGATCAACTACTCCCATGAAACCAGGATGGGGATCGCGCGCCTTGAACTGCCAGATGAATGTCTTGCGATGAAAAAAGAGGGGTTCAGGGGGATTACCCGTGGGCCCGAGTACAACGGCAAGCTTCGCTTTGACGAGATTGACCGCTGGGAGCCACAACAACTTAATGAACAACATTTTGATCTGCCACTCTGTGATCTTTGCGTTCGCCTCTGTCCAATAGAGATACGGGCCAACCAGTGTGATGCAGGTAAACCACCGTCCGGAGACAAGAATCAGTGTCCTCCACACCGGGCAATCATGCTTTCCGTAGAGAAGAAGCCAGATGGTGGCCTGCGTTACCGCCCTACCGTGCTGGAGGGATGTGTAGGATGCGGAGTCTGCGAGATGGTCTGCCCAACTGCTGCTCCATCAATTGTCATAGATGAGAGAAAAGTGTGGGAGGATGTCGCATGAAGATCGGCAAGTATTGCGTCAACATAATGATGGGGAAAAGCCCCGCCAAAACTCCTCCTGAAAAAATTTCTGCCGCGGCGCAAGAGCTCCATGAGCGCAAGAGAAAAAATGGCGATATAGATAAGGTAAAGGCACGTGAAGAGCACCAGATATATCGTGAAACTCACAACAAAAAGTGGCGCAAAAGACGCTGGACCACTCTAATCCTGATTAACCTCCTTTTTGTCGTCTCCTATACGCTGGATATCCAGGTATTGGAGGGCGCACTAACTGCATCCCGTTTTCTTGGATTCCATATGGCTGACCTAAACTCAGCTCTGCAGGTGATGCTCGCCTTCAAGACAGTTGTAATCAACCTGCTTATTGGAACTGTCACTATCCTTATCCTCTGGCTATTATTGGGCGGACGCACCTTCTGCTCCTGGGTCTGCCCATACCATCTGCTCTCGGAATTTGCCGAGATGATCCATATTAAACTGGTTGAAAAGAAGATAATCAAAAACCATCTCTTTAACCGTAAGGCACGCCTCTACCTATATATCATCTTTATTGCCCTGGCACTTGGTACCGGTTACACGATTTTTGAGGCGATCTCCCCCACGGGAATTCTGAGTCGAGCACTGATTTATGGCCCTACAGTTGCGCTGCTCTGGGTACTGTTTCTGCTTACTGTAGAGATCCTCTACTCGCGCAGAGCCTGGTGTCGCTATGCCTGCCCTATCGGCCTTACCTATGGCTTTGTTGGTATCTTCTCCCCATTGAAGATCAACTACAATGTTGACGCCTGCCACCATGAAGGAGACTGCCGCAAGGTCTGTCTGGTTCCACATGTGCTGGAGTGGACAATCAAGGGACGTGCACCAGATGTGAATGTGGGCATAGGTCCCGACTGCACCAGGTGCGGCATGTGTGTAGATGTCTGTCCAACAGACTCTCTAAGCTACCACTTCAAAGGGCTGAGCAAGAAAAAATGA
This sequence comes from Candidatus Thiopontia autotrophica, assembly GCF_982804495.1. Classification (NCBI taxonomy): domain Bacteria; kingdom Pseudomonadati; phylum Pseudomonadota; class Gammaproteobacteria; genus Candidatus Thiopontia; species Candidatus Thiopontia autotrophica. The sequence continues at coordinate 67,866 of NZ_CEYDPX010000003.1, forward strand.
TCATCTTGCAGGGGGTATCAAAGAGCTTCAGACGCACCACAGTTCTGCAGGAGCTTGATCTGGAGATCAAGACTGGTGACAGGGTTGCCCTTATCGGCTCCAATGGTGCCGGCAAGACAACTCTGATCCGCTGTCTGCTCGGTGAATACAGCTGCGATGGAGAGATCACCCTTGATGGCAAGAGCCCTCGCAAGGAGAGAAAAGAGGTTCTCTCACGGATAGGATTTGTACCCCAACTCCCTCCACCACTAAAGATGCCGGTTCAACAACTTCTCGATTTCTCTGCCAGTGTCTGTGGGTGCTCCACAGAAGAGATGGCATCAGTAGCTGAACAGTTGGGGCTCGGACTGGATACCATCAAAAAAAGGCCATTTGTAAAACTCTCTGGCGGGCAGAAACAGAAACTGCTGATTGCCATAGCGCTTGGGCGCCCTACCAATCTACTCATAATGGATGAGCCGGCTGCCAACCTTGATCCTGAGGCCAGACATATCCTCTTCTCCATGCTTGAGAAGAAGAGAAAAGAGACCGCAATGCTGATCTCCAGCCATCGACTTGATGAGGTTGCATCACTGGTAAACCGGGTGATTGAGCTGGATCGAGGCAAGGTAATTCTGGATGATCGAGTTGATGATAGTGTTGAGCTATCCAGCCTGCTCAACTGCACCATCAAGACCACTCGTATCGAACCAGCATTTTCTGCCGCCATCAGCTCATGGGGATTCAGCAACCAGGACTCTGAAACAGAGTGGACTGGAACTATTCCAGGACCAGATCGCCTCCGTTTTCTGGGAGTACTTTCACGCTATGCCGCCTTGCTGGCAACAGTCAATATCGAGGAGAGCAGACAGTGAGATGGGCAACCATAAACTCACTGAAGATGGCATCTCTGGCCCTATTGCTCTCTCTTGCTGGTTGTAGCGGTGATCCCGCAACAGGCCCGGTTGATGTCACCTGGGATCGCGACAATTGTGATCGTTGCATGATGGCACTTAGTGATCGCAACCACTCTGCCCAGATTCGTGGTGGCAAACACCATAAGCCATATACTTTTGATGATATAGGCTGTGCTCTACTCTGGCTCGAAGAGCAGCCATGGAGAGATGACCCAAAAACCGAGATATGGGTAAACAACTATCAAGATGGAGGGTGGCTAAACGCCAGAGAGGCACAATATGTAAAAGTTACCCATACCCCGATGAATTATGGCTTTAGTGCGCAACCCAAAGCCACTCAGGATTCAGTCGGCTTCCTGGAGATGAGAAGTTCTGTCTTCAGTCAGGAGGAGAGCTACTATGCCTCACTAAAGGCTCGTCTTGCCCACCGTGCCGAAGAGGCCAATCGCCCCAAACAGCCACAGGATGGTAGCAAACCATGAAGCACACCTTGATGACAGCAAAGGCAGATATCTCCGAGTCACTGCGTAGCAAGTGGTTCCTTATATATTCAATTGTCTTTGGGGGAATTATTGCCCTGCTATTTGCCTTTGGATTGACTGAATCCAGAATAATGGGGTTTGTCGGACTCTCCCGCCTCCTGATTACATACATTCAGCTATCAATGGCTATTCTCCCGATATTTATTCTGATAACCACAGTACGCTCTGTCGCCGGTGATCGTGATGCAGGAATCTTTGAGTACCTGCTCTCACTACCCATATCTCTCTCCTCATGGTTCTGGGGAAAGATGTTTGGTCGCTTTACCGTAGTCTTCCTTCCTGTTTTCCTTGCCATGGCAGGGGCAATTGCATGGGGAGTTATTCAGGATATGGAGATTCCATGGTCCATCTTCCTCTTCTACACAGCCATGCTCTTCTCTCTATCGTGGTGCTTCCTTGGTATTGGGATGCTAATCTCCACCATTGCCAGGTCACCAGATGTGGCTCAGGGTAGCGCCTTCATGATCTGGCTCTTCCTGCTACTGTTTCTGGATCTTATTCTGCTTGGCATAATGATTCAGCAACAGATCCCCTCGGATACTATTGTTGCCATCGCACTGAGCAACCCACTACAGGTTTTTCGTACCGCATCGATGCTGCTGTTTGATCCTCAGCTTGTTCTGCTCGGCCCCTCAGCCTATCTCATTCTCGACCATTTTGGCGAGTTCTGGTATCTGGTATGGGCTATGGCATACCCTCTTGTACTAGGTACAGTCGCTGCCTCTGTCGGATATATGCTGTTCCGCCGTGGTGATCAACTTTAGCAACTCTACCATCCTGAATACCTGCCATGGAAGGAATCAAACAGACATTCAGAGCAATGGCCATTGTGGTTGTATCAGGTATCTCATCTGCTGCAAATCTTGAGATTGGTGAGGAGATCAACGAGGTATGTGCAGGCTGTCATGGTGAATATGCCGAAGGGGGCAAGGAGGGAGAGTATCCCCGTCTAGCAGGACTGCCGGAAAAATACATTGCAGAGGAGCTACGTCGTTTCAAAAGTCGTGAACGTCTCAACCACCCCATGATTCCATACACCAAGGAGCGAGAGCTGCCGGAGGAGGATCTGCTGGATGTATCTGCATACCTCCCGACCATACAACTCTATTCAAAACTTCCGCCAATAGATGAAGAGAACTTTGATGCCTATGAACGTCTGCTACTAAGTAAGAAGCTACTCACCATACCCAGGCTCGAAGGTGATGTGAATGCAGGAGAAAAGCTCTACAACCAAGAGTGTGCAAGCTGTCATGGCCGTCATGGGGAGGGGAAACCTAAAAAGAGTATTCCTCTACTAACTGGACAATATAGTGCATATCTATTGAAACAGATCTTCGCCTACAGGGATGGCAACAGGGTTCATGACAATGAGGAGACAAATGAATCCCTCTTCAACGAGTATAGCGAGGAAGATATTCACAACCTGCTGGCCTATCTATCCATCCTGGATGATGATTAATTCACTCTTCATCCTCCCCTATCACTTGCCACTCAGGCATCCATGGGTAACTAGCCATGGAACCATCAACAATCGTGCAGGTTTTCTTGTAGAGATAAGTGAGCAGGATAGCGTAGCAGGGCTGGGAGATGCGGCACCTCTACCAGAGATGGGTAGCGAATCACTGGAACAGTGCCGCAAAACTCTGGAGCTATTAAAGGAAGAGGCAGACAACATCTCTGTCGATGACCTGCTGGCCAGACTTCCAGATCTACGCAACACCTCTCCTGCAGCCTGTTGTGGGGTAGAGTCTGCCCTGATTACAATACTGGCGAAAAGATGCGGCCTGACCCCAGGCAGCTGGATATCCCCCAATGCCACCAATAAAATCAGGGTCAACCACCCTGCCGGTACTCTTGCCAAAGCAACAGAACCAGTTGATGGTGAATCAGTTATAAAGGTAAAGGTTGGCCTGTCATCTATTGATGAAGAGGTTGCACAACTGTACAGCTTAGCTGCAACACTGCCACAGCACACTGAAATAAGGCTTGATGCAAACCAGGCATGGAGCATAACGGAAGCATCTCAATTTATCTCTGCCATTCAAGCGCTACCCATGCCCATAAATATAGAGTCTCTGGAAGAGCCACTTAAAAACCCCACCCTTGAGACTATTAATAAACTACAGAGAGAGACACCCTTCCCGCTGGCACTGGATGAATCAGTGTCTGACTTTGGGGTTGAGACATTACTAAAAAATGAACAGCTCCAGCGTGTTGTCCTTAAGCCTGCTCTGATGGGAGGACCATATACAACTTTCAAGATTGCCACTCAGTTTAAAGAGAGAGGGGTTGATGTCATCATCACCTCAGCACTGGAGAGTAGCGTGGGCATAATCTCGGCAGCATACTGTGCTGGAGCTGTTGACCCGGAACAGAGACATGCTCACGGGCTTGCAACCTCATCACTGCTAGCAGAAGATCTTATGTTGGCTCTACCGATAAAAAACGGGATACTGACCCTGCCATGAATAATTTTTTCTCCTACCCCCATAGAGTTCAACTTCACGAGATTGATGGCGCCGGCCTGCTCTTCTATGGAGAGCTCTTCAGGCTGACCCACAATGCCTATGAGGAGATGCTATTCAGCAACAACCTGCCTCTTCACAACATTATTCAACAGAGAGGAGAGGCCATCCCTCTGGTCCATGCCGATGCGGATTATCACCAACCGATAAAACTTGGTGAAACCCTTACCCTTACTATTCAGGTGACAGCCATTGGCAACCACTCATTTACCCTGAAAACCCTGACGCATGGTTTTGATGATGGCGGCAAGCCACAACTCAAGGCCACAGTTACAACTACCCATGTAACCACCTCTATTGATAGTGGAGAGAAGATACCCCTCCCTGATGCTCTCAGAGATATTTTGCAGAGATATGAGTGATATAGGTGCTATAAACCTGCAGTGGTCTGCCACCCTGATACAGGCTCTGGTGGATGGCGGCATAACCCACTTTGTTATCTCACCCGGTTCCAGATCAACTCCTCTGGCTCTTGCTGTAGCTCGTCACCCCGATACAAAATATTGGGTCATCGTAGATGAACGTGATGCAGCCTTCATGGCACTTGGACAGAGCAAAAAGAGAGAAGTCCCAACAGCTCTGATCTGCACCTCTGGAACTGCGGTTGCAAACTGGCTCCCTGCCGTTATTGAGGCATACCACTCATCCACCCCTCTTCTGCTACTCTCTGCAGATCGCCCACCAGAACTTCACAACTGTGGGGCCAACCAGACCATTGCCCAGAACAATATCTTTGGGGAACAGGTTAGTGCCAGATACACCACCCCTCCCCCGGATGAGATAGATGATCCAGTTACTCAGCTGACAGAGCTGGTTCCACAGATGATTGAGTCAATGGAGAATCCGGCACCGGGGCCCGTCCACCTGAATATCCCGTTTAGAGAACCACTTCTTGCCCGCAACAGCAAGCAGATCAAGTGGCACAATAGTGGCCTGCAATATGCCGCCAGGGACCATGCTGATAACACCATCCCTGTTATTGACTACCAGGAGATATGCCAGGAGGTCAGTGGCAAACCAGGGGTTATCTTGTGTGGAGAGTCACATTATCCCAAGGGCTTCAATACAGTACTGAACCAGCTTGCCGAGAGTCTTGGGGCTCCAGTTTTTGCAGACCCACTCTCCAACCTGCGCTGGGGAGATGACGACAATCAACTGTTCTTTACCCACTACGACGGAATCCTCCGTAATGAGAAGAACCGCAGGTTATGTCGTCCAGAGTGGGTTATCCAGTTTGGTCGTTTTCCGCTATCGAAAGCGGTAGCTACTCTGCTACAAGAGAGCCTGCCAAAACGCTACATCACCGTGCACCACAAAACTGTCTGGAGCGATCCACTATCACTATCCAATACAAAAATCTCTACCTCCCCTGCAACCTTCTGCCAACAGTTACTACAGTATGCAGACCCCAACCCTACAGACAATCTCCCCGCTTCGCCTTGCGGGTGTCCCTCTGGACGCCCACAGCCACAGGCTGGTAATAGCCATCTTCATACACTAAAAGAGAAGGAGCGGTTAGCGGCAGAATGGAGAAGCAACCCTGACGACCTGAGTGAAGATCAGGTAATCAGGACGCTAAACCGACAACTGCCTGGCGGCACCATTCTGTTTAGTGGAAACTCCATGGTGATCAGAGATATCGATGGTTGGATGACTCAAAGAGAGGAGCCTCTAAAACTGTTTGCAAATCGCGGGGCCAGCGGGATTGATGGCAACCTTGCCACCGTCTGTGGCATTCGTGCAGTTACAGACCCCGACACCCCTGTTGTTGCACTACTAGGTGACCTTACCCTCTTTCACAATCTGAACGCCCTCTATCTGGCAAAAGAGCTGGAGATGGATCTGACAATTATTGTGATCAATAATGGTGGCGGCAACATCTTCAGCCATCTTCCCCCAGCCCAGCTACCTGAATTTGAGTCACTTTGGCTAACCCCAACTACGGTAGAGTTCAAGAGAGTTGCCGCCCTCTATGATATCCCCTACAGAGAGGTAACAGATAGAGATGGCCTGGCACTATACCTGGATGAGGTGCTCCAACAGCCCCATCCCAAACTGATAGAATTGACCATTGATCGCAATATCAGCAACCGTAACCATCACCAATACTGGGAGTCACTACATTGATTGAGTGGATAAGAGATATCGATTCCAACTACCGGGATATCCTCTACGATAGTGCAGAGGGGATTGCCAAAATCACCATCAACCGTCCCCAGGTACATAACGCCTTCCGCCCGGAGACTGTAGAGGAGATGATAGATGCATTTCACCGCGCACATATGGACAGTGAGATAGGAGCCATTATCCTGACCGGTGCAGGAGAGAAGGCATTCTGCTCAGGTGGTGACCAGAAGATTCGTGGCGCTAGCGGCTACAAGGATGAGAGTGGTGGAGAGCATCTCAATGTACTCGACCTGCAGCGTCAGATACGTACCTTGCCAAAGCCGGTAGTGGCGATGGTAAATGGATACGCCATAGGTGGTGGCCATGTCCTCCATCTGATCTGTGATCTCTCCATCGCATCCGACAGTGCCATCTTTGGACAGACCGGCCCCAAGGTCGGAAGTTTTGATGCAGGTCTTGGAGCGGGTCTGTTGGCACGCACCGTAGGGATGAAAAAGGCAAAAGAGATCTGGTTTCTCTGTCGTCAATACAGTGCCGGGGAGGCACTGGATATGGGGCTAGTCAACCGTGTTGTCCCCGCTGACAAGCTGGAGGAGGAGAGCATCCGTTGGTGCCAGGAGATGTTGCAGCACAGTCCAACAGCACTACGTCTTCTCAAGGCTGGATTTAATGCAGATACCGATGGGCTTGCCGGAATTCAGGAGCTGGCAGGTAACGCCACTGCCCTCTTTTACATGTCAGACGAAGGACAGGAAGGCCGTAATGCCTTTAATGAAAAACGTCCGCCAGACTTCACAAAGCACAAGCGAAGAACCTAGTCCAGGTTTTTACTTAGACAACACCCAATGATCAATAAGTTAAAACATGAACTTAATCTAGTTTATAATAACAGTGACAGCCAAATTGATCAGGTTATCAGCATCATTCTGCCATTCAATGAGCGCCCATTCACTGCCCCACCACCCCTAAAAAATGGTATCTACTGGAGGAGCCCACGTGAAGGGGTAAGGCTGCTCGCACTGCAGAGCGGATGGCAGAGAGAGCTGAGAGGGAGAGAACGCTTTACCGAGGCCAGGGAACAGTTTCTGCAACTCACAAACTCATGGGCTGTTTTTGACCCGGAAGAGACCGGAGCCTCACCAAGAACTCTGTTTCATTACGCATTCCATGAGGATGATCCAATGCAGAATGAGTGGCACGGGTTCCCCAACACCCTACTTATGCTGCCACGCGTTCAGCTCATCAACCAGAGCGGGAGACAGAGTGTCATTTTTTCACACCAGAGAGAGGGGATAGCAGAGGAAGAGATCCTGGAAAACTGGCAGGAGGATATCAACCAGCTGAGAGAAATTCTAGATAACCACCCTCCTCCAGGCGCCCCATCAACCATTACTCCGGACAACAGCCTTGATTCGGCAGATCAGATTTTCAGGGATGCTATTGAGACCATTTACTCCAACACAATCGAGAAGCTGGTAATAGGAGAGCAGCAACGGTTTCACTTCTCCAATCCGATAGGCACAGAGCGAACCCTGAAAAAACTGGAACGGAGCAGCCCATCAACCGCGCAGTTCTCGTTCTCCATAGAAGGGAGACATTTTATTGCCGCACCTCCTGAACGCCTCTTCTCCAAGCGAGGAGCCGACGTGGAGTCTGACGCCCTGGCAGGCACCCTTCCCCGGGGCAGCAGTGAAGAAGAGGAGAGTATGCAGGAACAGCTCCTGCTCAAGAATCCCAAGCTACGTCATGAACACCAGCTGGTGGTTGATGCTGTCGGCAGTGCACTGCTACCACTCTGTGAGACCGTAGATATACCAGCCACGCCAACCATTCACAAGCTTGAGAATATTCAACATCTACTGACCGCGATCAAGGGGAGGCTGAAAACAGAAGACGGAAGAGACAGTACCTCCATATTTGAGCTGATTGAGGCCCTTCACCAGAGCCCTGCAATCTGTGGAACCCCAAGAACAGCGGCTCTCCAGTGGCTAACTGAACACAACAACAGCTACCGTGGCGGGTATTGTGGTGGTGCCGGCTGGATTGATCCTGATGGAGATGGAGAGATCCATGTGCTACTACGCTGCGCAATGGTTGAAGATGAAAAAGCTATTCTCTACGCCGGTGCCGGCATTGTTAAGGGGTCAGTTGCTGAAGACGAGATAGCAGAGATCGGACTAAAGATTCAGGGTATGCTAAACGCACTCTCTGCCTGATTTTTTAACCACTCTCGATCCAGCTTGCCCAGACGATTGCGTCTTAACTCGGAGACCAACAGCAGTTCTCGTGGGCGCAGACCAGATGGAATATTCTCTCTCATCCAGCCAGCCACAATGTCCTGATTCATATCACCAGCTATAACTGCAACAATACGCTCACCCCACTCCTTGTCAGGAACAGAGCCTACACCCACATCTTTTACCCCTGGTGCAGAGATCATCAGCTGCTCTATGGTTACAGGATCAATAGTCACGCCTCCCGAGATAATCCGACAGTCCAGCCTTCCATAAACATGAAGGTGACCGCTGTCATCAACTGCCCCATGGTCAGCGGTTACAACCTCATGATCACCCAGCAGCTGATCACTCCTTATCCTGATCTCACCCTGCCCCCCTATGGTTACAGAGACTCCAGGCAGAGGAGGACCTACATCACTATCATCCCATGCCGCAATATTTTCACCAGAGAGTCGCAACATGGTGATCCTTGATGCAGTCTCTGTCAGCCCATAGGAGACCACAATGGGCCACCCCCTCTCTACAGCACGCTGGGCCAGTGACTTTGGCAGATGGTCTCCACCGATCAGTACCGTCTTTAGATATGTAGGGGCGGGCTTATCTCCAAAATAGTCCAGCAATTTCGAGAGCATTACCGGAACCAGTGAAATATGAGTAACAAAGTGCCGCTTTAGATCACCATAAATTTTTTCCGGGTCAAAGCCCTCATGAAGCAGCATGGCGGCTCCTGCCTCTTCACAGCGATACTTGATAGAGAGACCACCAACATGGTTCAGTGGCAGACAGTTAAGCCAGCAGTCACCAGACTGAAGATCCTCCAACGCTCGCCCCATGCGGGCACTGGCTCGCAATCTCTCTACAGAGAAGCTGACTTGTTTTGCAACACCCTCGGTGCCACTGGTCTCCAGGGTGATATCTACTTCATCAACACTCATTTCTCACCAGTATGAATGGCGGCAATTCCAAAGGTGAGGTTTCTGTAACTGACATTGGTGAATCCTGCCTGCTCCATCATCCTCTTCATCTCCTCCTGATCGGGGAAGCGGCGAATTGACTCCACCAGATAATTGTAGGCGATTGGCGCCTTGGCCACCCATGCTCCCAGACGTGGGATCAGATAAAAGGAGTGGAGATCATAAAAAGGCTTGATCAACCAGTGGGGTCTGGAGAACTCAAGGCAGTACATTTTTCCACCAGGCTTTAACACACGATTGATCTCACTCAGAGCTTGCCCCATATTTGTCATATTGCGGATACCAAAGGAGATGGTAAGACGATCAACCGAGCTGTCAGGCAGGGGTATGGACTCCCCTGTTCCCACCCGGAACTCGACTCCCCTGATACCTCGCCTCTTCCCCTCTGCCATCATCGCCTCACTGGGGTCTATTACAACAACCGTACGCCCCTCTGCCGCCATCTTCTCGGCAATGTCGCCGGTACCACCAGCCAGATCGACTATCAGCTCAGCGCTCTGTGGGTTGACCATCTTTACCAAACGACGCTTCCAGAGGCGGTGGATACCAAAGCTCATCATATCGTTCATCAGATCATAACGGGGGGCGACCGCCTGAAAAACGGCACGTATCTTCTTTTCACGCTCCTGCTCATCAACCCTGGAGTAACCGAAGGTCTGCGAAAGCTGCTCTCCCTTGTCACTCATGGCTCAACCACTCTTCTCAGATCTGCGAGGGTACGATGAACACCGTGACAGCGAGCACAGACAGCAACCCCCACCTCACCCAGTTTTCTCCCAACCCCTTCGGGATTTTCGGCCAGCAGAACCGATAGCTCCTCCAGCAGGAACTCTGTCTCCTCACCAAGAATGCGTTCACGAGGTTGTTCATCACGGTGGCATCCGCTACAGCTCTCACCCAGATCAATTACCCTGATTGAGAACATCTCAAGATACTCCGTTGCAGCAGTTTTGCGACCATCCTCAACCGCTATCTTGAAACGGTTCATGGAAGTTGTAAGGTTATTCATTGTCTCTTTATAAGATAGATCCTCCATGGTCTCACTATCCTCAACCATCACCTTCTCAAAATCCGGGGTTCTGTATAGTGCCGCAGTAACTGCACGATAGTCATCATGGCATGAGCTACAGGTCATCCCCACCTTTCTGAGTGCCCCACCCATAGCCTCCCAATCTCTATCTCTGATCACCTGCTCAAGTCGATTAATCCACCCTGGCTCAATCTCGTCACCCCACTCTGGAACCATCTCGGTGATACTTCTGTAGTCCTTGATAAATTGTGAGCCCCACTTGTCCAGCAGCTTCTCATCCTGCAGAGCCGTATACTCCTGGATTGCCAGCATAGCGCGGCGTAGACGGAACATGGTATGAAGCCATACCTGTCGCTTGTTTTGTGGCTTGTACCACTGGGCAATGGATGTTGGGGGGAGCAGAACTGATGCCTCATGCTCCTGACTGTGGGTGTCGGCAAGAGAGAGGGGTGAGAGTAAAAGAGCGGCTACAATGGCTATATTTTTTATTTTCATAGGTAAAGTCCAAACATCATCAATATCCCGAACAGAAGCTGCAGCTGAGCCGTCTGCGCCAACAGCTGGTTTAACCCTCGACCGTGAGGGAGAAGATATATCTTTCTCCCCAGATAGAGTGAAACCGGCAGTGCCGGCATCATAACCCAGATCAGTAGCGGCTTCTGAAGTTGTTCAGAGAGCACCAGCAACACCAGAAATGGGGTCAATAAAAGCGTGAGATAGAGAACCCTGGTGAGCGCTGCTCCAAGAGTGACTGCCAGGGTATTCTTCCCCACCGCACGGTCAGTATCAATATCCCGATAGTTATTTACAACCAGAACTGCCGCCGCCAACAACCCTATGACGGACCCAACCAACAGTGCTGTAGAGCTCCACTGCAGAGTGATGAGATAGGTAGTACCCATAACTGCAACAACCCCAAAGAAGAGAAAGACAAACAGCTCCCCCATAAATGTGTAGGCAATGGGAAGTCTGCCTCCGGTATAGGCGATCCCTGCGGCAATTGATGACAACCCGATAAAGATGATTGGCAACCCACCAACCACAACCAGGGCCACACCTATTACAAAAGCACCAAAAAAAGAGAGAATCGCAGCCTTTCGAACACTGCCCGCACTCAACACCCCTGCCGCTACCATCCGCTTTGGACCCAGACGGTCTGGCCCATCTGCCCCACGCTCTGCATCCCCAACATCATTGTATAGATTTGTTCCAATCTGGATAAGAAGAGCAGCCAGAAGGACAAGGGAGAGTAGTAGCGGTTTAAATAGAGCGCTCTCTGTATGGGCTACCACAGCCCCCAGAAGAACGGGAATTACCGCCATTGAGAGGGTTTTGGGGCGTACAGCCTGTAGCCATGGGGAGCTCATGAATATCTACTTTTGATCTTGATCAACACGATATCAGTCTCGCATTTGGTAAGATTGTCTGCAAGTAACAACTCCTCAACAACCGATAGTTCACCCCCATGAAAAAAAGATACCTTATACCTTGTCTTGCACTGCTGACTGCACCAGCTTATGCCGTCAGTGACCAACAACTTGAGAGAGTGAAGCAGCTGGGTGAGCTTAACGGTATTGCTCTTAATTGTGGATACATCGATGAGACCCGTAGAATGAAGCGGTCCATGGTTGCAACGGTCCCCAAGATCAGGGTTATCGGGATAGCTTTTGACGAGGCAACCAACAAATCCTTTCTCGCCATTATAAAATCAGGAACCCAATGTCCCAGTGAAAAAGAGCTCAGTCAGCAGGTTGATAGCAGTATTGAGCAGCTGGAAACAGGATTTCTGAACCATCAGGAGAAGCTGTTTTGAGACTGCTCTCCATCTTTGCACTACTGATCTTCTCTTCAGCTACCTGGAGTGGTGAGCCGCTCAAGGTTGTCACTACCATAAAACCAATCCACTCAATTCTCTCTGGTCTACTGGCAGATACACGCCCACCCGAGCTACTTGTAGACAACCAGCAGTCGCCATACACGGCAACTCTCTCAAAATCCAAACAACATGCTCTCAGAGATGCAGATATGGTTGTATGGATAGGGCCCGAGCTGGAGCAGTTTATGGTTAATCAGCTAGAGCTGCTTGGCCCAAACACCACCCTCTTTACCCTGCTCGACAATGAGGAGATCAAGGTCCTTACATCACGCTGGAACAAGGAGAGGCGTGATCCATTCATCTGGCTTGATAGCCGCAATATTCTCATCATTACCGATGAACTTGCCAGGGCGCTGACAAAGCTTGATCCAGAACGTAAGTCACTATATGAAAACAACCGTCGCAATCTATTGAGAAGACTGGCTGAACTGGATCGTCGTCTGGAGTATGGATACCGTGGATTGAAGAGCGGCATTGGAATGGCCTACTATGATACCTTGCAGTACTTTGAACAGGCATATGCACTAAAAATTCGAGGGGTAGTTGCAGAGTCCCCAATGACACCAGTCAGAGGGCTCTCATTTCTGCAAAACAGAGCCCGGCTCAAGAGCGGTGACTACAGCTGTCTGTTGACTGAACAACAGATTGATCCAGATGCACTATCTCTGCTTACCGATGGAACCACTCTAAATATTGGTCTACTGGACAGTTTTGGATCAAGGATAGAGGCTGGAGAAGACCACTACTTCAAGTTGATGGAGCATAATACAGTCACCATCAAACAGTGCCTCAAGTATGTGGATGACTCAATTGTAGAGGAGTCTGCAAAAGAGGTGGCTAAAAACAGCGCCCAAGACACTACACCGTCCAGCTATATTGGCGGCAAATTCATGCTACGTGATCATCACGGCAAACTCTTTACTGATCAGGATATGTTGGGGAAATTTCACCTGGTCTACTTTGGATACACCTTCTGCCCCGATGTCTGCCCAACCTCACTACTCACCATCTCTTCAGCACTAAACAGGATAGGGGATGATGCAGAGCAGATTCAGCCATACTTTATTACGGTTGATCCTGCCAGAGACACCCCTGATGTACTAAGCACCTATGTTAACTATTTTCACCCTGCCCTGACAGGACTAACCGGCACTCAGGCCATGACTGACCGAGTCGCCCGGATATATAATGTGAAGTATGAGAAGGTTGTGGACGAATCGAGAGATCCTGAGCAATACATTATGGACCACTCCTCAGGGGTCTTTCTGATGGCTCCCAATGGTGAATTCATAACAAAACTGGCTCATGGCATATCAGCCAATGATATGGCTGCCCGGATCAGAGAGATTTTGTCAAATCCCCCAAACCCCCATCCTATTAAACTTTTTTAGAGATTCCCAAGTATTGATCCTTACGACTGATCCTTGCGACAGTAATCGCAATTATTAATAGCTATTTACTATAGAGGAGAAACCGTAGGATAATGCCACTCAATGAGAAGCAATCAACCTATAGCCGTTATTGATGTGCGCGGACTAAAGTGTCCCGAACCTTTCAAGCAGGCTACATCAATGGCAATGACACTGCAGCCAGGTGACTCATTCCAGCTCCATATCTCTGTTGAGCCACACCCACTCTACGGCCATCTTAATGAGCTTGGGTTTACTACCAAGACGGAGACAACAGCAGATGGTGATTTTTTGATAACCATAGCCATGCCTGAAAAAGCTGCCGACAACAGTAAAGAAGTTTTCAACGTCAGATCAACCTGTCGCCCCCGATAGCAGATTAAAAATCCGGGTTCTTCCAACCCTCTGGTGCCATATCCTCTGCAGGCGGCCTGATTCTGGAGATATAGTCCGCCAGGATTGAAAGCTCGGCATCCTTCATCTTGCTAACCCTGCGCATCATCTCGCTATTGGCATTGCGTCTCTTGTCATCACGGATCCACTGTAACTGTCTCAACAGATAGGCATAGTGCTGCCCTTGAAGGCGGGGGAAATATCTACCCGAATCTCCACCACCATCACCACCATGACACTCGGCACATTTTCTGAAATATGTACGTTCTGCCTTACCCAGTTTGTGTCCCGGGCCAACGCCAGGGGTCGGGGTCATAGGTAACGTCTGGATATAGGCAGTTACATCTGCAATTGCCTGGGGGCCACCCATCACCTTCTCCTGGGCTATTATCAGCATGGATGGATTATCCCGATTGCCTGCCCTGATATCGGCAATCTGCTTGATGATTACACTGCTATGCTGTCCCGCCAGTTGTGGATAGCTGCCATCAATAGTTCCCCATGAGTTAATCTGGTGACAGACAACACAGAGTCTAAAAACCTCTCTGCCCGACTCCACGTTTGGGGTGGCTGCCATTGCAAGAGTAAGCTCATTATCCAGCGGTGCATCAGCATAGATCGCAAAGGAGAGGAGTAGTGCACCAACCCCAAATAGCCTGCCTGGATATCTCATCTAACTCTACTTCACTCCACTGGATATCAGGAATTGACCAAGCTCTTTATCGGTACGTACAATATGGTCAAGCAACCAATCCTTCAGGAAGTGGTGAATCTCTGTACTGAGCTCCTCCTGACCATCCAGATCCCCTGTATATTTACTACTAAAGGCCTCCACTTTATCCACCATATCCCTGTGCTGTTTCATATGGGCATCAATATCAGTCCAGTTGTTATCCCGCATCAACCCCTCCTCGCGCTCGAAGTGGTATTTGGTATATTCGATCAGCTCCTCAATGACACCCTTCACATACCCCTTCCCCATATTATAGTGAGAGGCACTGACAACCTGGTTTAACAGCCCAACCAACTTCTGGTGGTCATGGTCAATTAATTTGACACCAACCTCGTACTGGCTACTCCACTCTATATACTCCTTGCGCACACTGCGTTCATGAAAGTATGGGATCAATGCCAGAATAACCAATATTACCCATGGAACCGGATTACCCGGGCCAAATACCACGAACCCCAGAAAGACAACTACCAGCGCTATAATGATTAATGAAAATAGCGCAAACATAGAGTAACTTTTCTTCATAAAACTCATTCCTCTCAGGGGTTAAACAGAACTAACCATAGTGTACCTAAGATACCATTTTTTGTGATTTGATTTACATCAAAACCTTAACAAGCCCAGATAATACCTATACACTATAGCGAAAATTATAAAACACAATTACCAAATAACCTATGTCTCTATCCACTGTTTTTGAGCGTGAACTTCGCCGCTCTCCGCTTTTTGCCTCTCTCACCAAAGAGTCCATGCAAGAGATGTTGGAGACATCCGAACTAATCAGAAAAAAACCAAATGAGACCCTGTTCCTTAAAGATGAAGCAGCAACCCATTTCTTTATCGTAAGAACCGGCACCATTCGACTTTATCTACTAGCCCTCGACGGCGGTGAGAAGACGGTAAATATTCTCCAGGCTGGCCAATCCTTTGCTGAGGCGATGATGTTTATGGATGGTGGCACCTACCCTGTCAACAGCCAGTTCCTGGAGAGTGGAGAGATCTTTGTTTTCAACAGTAAGATATACAAAAATATCTTGCGCTCAGATCCGGACACTACCTTCTCGATCATGTCTGACCTTAGTATGCGACTACAGAGTTATGTACAGGAGATAGATGGCCTATGCCTGCATAATGCCACCCACAGATTGATAAGCTATCTGCTCACCTTCATTCCTGCCGAGGACAATGAAGGCACCTTTCAGTTACCGACCCAGAAAAGTGTAATTGCCTCCAGACTCTCGATTCAGAGAGAGACCTTCTCTCGCATTCTTGGGAAACTGAAAAAGAACAAGATGATTGAGGTTCATGGCTACGAGGTCCACATCCTCAATGCCGAGAAGATGCGAGAAACCCTAGATGAGTGATTTCACCTTCACAGCTCCAACCATTTCCGAATGTGGGCCACACATATAGTTGTACACCCCTTCTTGACTGAAGGTATGCTCCCAGCTCTCCCCAGGAAAGAGATACTCTGAATTAACCGAACCACCGCCACCATCACCATCAAGTTTTACCGAGTGGTACTGTCTCTTCTCACGGTTAATCCAGCGTACTGTATCACCGGGATTAATGGTCACAGTTTGTGGTTGGTATCCATAATTAATGATCTCAATCTCAACCACCTTTGGCACAGGCAGATCATTTGAACATCCTGAAACAAAAAAAAGGCCTCCCAGCAGAAGCATGAGAGGCCTGTAATTAATAATTATCATCTCACCATTTTACAGCATTGATCTCCGCTTTTGGGTCATCAAACCCAAGCTTGTAACCAAATGAGACATGGTGGAAGCGTCCATTGGTGTAGTCATCATGGATAGCAAAACCAAAATTATAGACTTGGTCCAGCGCCAGTGACAGATCATCTGCATCACCGGAATTCAGCTTACGCTTCATCTCTACCACCCAGTTTCCCTGGTCATCTCTCTTGCCCTCAAACTCAAGGTCATCACTGTTACCACTCATATCACGGCTGGCCAGGATCATTCCATCTTCTGCCTGGTTGCTGCCAGCCTTGTAGCGCACAAGATCCATGATCTTTTTCTGATCAAGTGCAGCCTTAATCTCTTCAGGCTTTCTCAACTTGTCCCAGCCACCACGCTTCTTGCCACGACGCCCCTTGACCTCAATCTTGGTGCGTGACTCCTTGGTGTACTTGGTTACATCTGTACCCTCTGGCTGATGGGGCATGCCATTGGCATCATGGTGACAAGTTCCCCAACATCCTGAACGGTCTGCAAACTCTACTTGATCGGTCGCAAACATTATCGCCAGCTTGACAGGGTTCTCGGGATCCATCCGCTCAGCCTCAACAACCGACTTATGCCCCGCTGTATGGTGGTCAACATCATGCCAGGTAAACTGCATGTATAGATTATCGCCATCATGAGCGGCCTTCACCATGACAGGAACTCCACCCCGCTTGCCAGCAATCGGAGTTGGCTCCATCGCCTTCTCATGCGTGCCACCAACTATACGGTCGCCCATAATCTTGGCCTCTTTGTCATGACAGGTAACGCATCGATCTCCACCCTTTTTAAAGGCATTTGCTCCACCGTGATCTGTTCCATTCAGCACCCACTCTATGGATGTCTGGCCAGGATAGATGAGGTGAATCTCTCGTCCCACAATAGTCTCCCAATTACCTGCCTGGGCCGAGGCTGCTGCCTCTGCTGCTGCCTCTGCTGCTGCCTTCTCTGCTGCAGCCTTGGCTGCTGCCGCAGCTACCGGATCCAGATCAGCCAGCTGGAACAGTTTTGCCTCAGGTTTCGCCAGTGACTCATCAGGGGCCTCCATCGCCTCCTTCTCTTCATCACTCAACAGCTTATGAACCCCTTTGTGCGCAATACCCTTATGGCAGTCGATACAGGTCTGTCCTGACCTGAGCGCATTGGTATGTTGATTCATCGCACGAGGCTTCTGCATGTCTCCATTCATCGCCTCAAAATTGTGACAGTTCCGACACTCTCTGGAGTCAGTACTCTTCATCGAACGCCATACATTTTTTGCCAACTGCAGACGTTTTGCATCAAACTTTTCAGGGGTATCAATAGTCCCCAACATCTTGTGTAACACCTCGTTACTGGCCTCAATCTTTCTGGCTACCTTATGTATCCATGGATCAGGCACATGACAATCCGAACAGGTTGCCCGTACTCCAGTACGATTCGCATAGTGGATAGTCTTTTGGTACTCCTTGTATACATTGTCCTCCATCTCATGACATGAGATACAGAACTCCAGGGTATTTGTTACCTCCATTGCCGTATTGAATCCACCCCAAAAGATAATTCCAAACAGGGCAAACACCAGACCACCTCCAAGTGTCGTATTGAGGATCAAACGACGCGAAAACAGCACCTTTATTCTCTCTTTGAAACTTGGTCTTTCAGGAATCGGCATTAAAGGCTCCTCAGGCAGTACAAATAAATTATATAAAAAAACCGGCACCTGATATGCAGGTGCCGGCCACTACTCTACTTAGGTTACGTGGTTAGTTCTACTATAAACGTTGAACTTACCGGTTGGTGTGGTCAGCCCCTTGATACGAGCCTTCTCTTCAAGAGTATCTGCATCGTAGACTACGATCTCACCAGTTGGGTTAGAGTTATCTGTACGGTTCCAGACAGATACCCAAGCCTCACTTCCATCCTTGTTAAACTCAATATGGAGTGCCGCCTTGCCCTGCTCTTCAGTTACCCGGATAGTCTTGACGATCTCGCCGGTCTCCTTGGAGATAACCTGTACAGACTGCTGTATCTCAGGCTCAGGGTTCTTGACCTGATCTGCCCATACATACTTGGAGTTTGGATGGGTACGGATAAATGCACCTGCTCCATCAGTCTCAATCTCACGTACGATCTTCCAGGCCTTGCTTGGTGTACCGGCTGGATCATTACCCCATACAGTTACCATACCTGTTCCCAGATGGACCGTAGCACCTACAGGACCATGTTTTGGATCATCCCAGTTTGCACCAGGGCCAGGGTGTGGCTTCTTGCCAGTGGTATCAATCATCGCCTCAAGCTTGCGGGTCTTGGTATCTACTACAACCATCTTGTTGGATGCATTTGCCGCAATCTGGAAGTAACGTCCGGTTGGATCAAAGAATCCATCATGGAGGAACTTCGCGGAGTCGATTTTGGTAATCCTGAGATTCTCGATATCACCGTAGTCAACCTGCCACATCTGCCCCAGCTCCTTGACCGCAACCAGGAAGGTTGGCTCGTTTGGAGTGGTGTAGACCGCAGCTACACGTGACTCATTTACATACTCACCATCAACATTTACCCCACGAGTGGATACTACCTTCAGTGGCTCCATGGTAACAGCATCGGCAATTACGAAGTGTGGTGGCCAGTAGCCTCCACCAATTACATATTTACCATCTCCAGAGATCGCAACATCACGTGCATCATATGCAATCTGGGTCTTGGCAACCAGCATGCTTCCTGGGTTCTGCCACAGATCGATCTTGCTCATTACGCCATCACGACCCATTGTGTACCAGAAGCGTCCGGCAACACCGCCAACAGGATGCTCGGTCTCATGGTGCTCGGTAGCCTTGATTACGTGTACTGCGTAACCAGTGTCAATATGGTCGATAATCTCTTTGGTATCACCATCGATTACTGCTGCCTTACCAGCATCACGCTCGATAACTACGAAGAAGTTCTCCCAGTTACGTCCATGTAGTGGCTTGGTTGGATAGTCCTTGGGATCAATAAATACCTCGGTACGCTCCTTCATCATCGCCAGTGACATCTCTGGTGGAATTGGTGGCTCCAACTGAATGTAGGTGGCCATCATTGAGATCTCTTCCTTGCTGAAGATATCATCAAAGTTGTTCATTCCACCGTCTGTTCCGTAAGTCAGAATCTTCTCCAGACGCTCCTGACCTAGCTCACGAGTATCTTTTGGCTCCAGACTCTTGCCTGTCGCCCCTTTTCTCAGTACACCGTGACAACCTGCACAGCGCTGGAAGTAGAGCTTCTTGGAGTGCTCAAAATCAGCCTCTGATAGTGATGGCCCAGCACTTACTGTAGTGCCAACCCCTCCCATTGCAACACCTACTGCAAGACTTAATGCAGTCAATGATAATTTCTTCATCTTTATAGTTCTCCTAAACAAAACAAAAAACCTCCTCTTGTAAAAAGCCCCTTTCACCAGTCAGGTTAAAGGGGCCTCTCTCATCAAGTTACGTGGTTAGTTCTACTATAAACGTTGAACTTACCGGTTGGTGTGGTCAGCCCCTTGATACGAGCCTTCTCTTCAAGAGTATCTGCATCGTAGACTACGATCTCACCAGTTGGGTTAGAGTTATCTGTACGGTTCCAGACAGATACCCAAGCCTCACTTCCATCCTTGTTAAACTCAATATGGAGTGCCGCCTTGCCCTGCTCTTCAGTTACCCGGATAGTCTTGACGATCTCGCCGGTCTCCTTGGAGATAACCTGTACAGACTGCTGTATCTCAGGCTCAGGGTTCTTGACCTGATCTGCCCATACATACTTGGAGTTTGGATGGGTACGGATAAATGCACCTGCTCCATCAGTCTCAATCTCACGTACGATCTTCCAGGCCTTGCTTGGTGTACCGGCTGGATCATTACCCCATACAGTTACCATACCTGTTCCCAGATGGACCGTAGCACCTACAGGACCATGTTTTGGATCATCCCAGTTTGCACCAGGGCCAGGGTGTGGCTTCTTGCCAGTGGTATCAATCATCGCCTCAAGCTTGCGGGTCTTGGTATCTACTACAACCATCTTGTTGGATGCATTTGCCGCAATCTGGAAGTAACGTCCGGTTGGATCAAAGAATCCATCATGGAGGAACTTCGCGGAGTCGATTTTGGTAATCCTGAGATTCTCGATATCACCGTAGTCAACCTGCCACATCTGCCCCAGCTCCTTGACCGCAACCAGGAAGGTTGGCTCGTTTGGAGTGGTGTAGACCGCAGCTACACGTGACTCATTTACATACTCACCATCAACATTTACCCCACGAGTGGATACTACCTTCAGTGGCTCCATGGTAACAGCATCGGCAATTACGAAGTGTGGTGGCCAGTAGCCTCCACCAATTACATATTTACCATCTCCAGAGATCGCAACATCACGTGCATCATATGCAATCTGGGTCTTGGCAACCAGCATGCTTCCTGGGTTCTGCCACAGATCGATCTTGCTCATTACGCCATCACGACCCATTGTGTACCAGAAGCGTCCGGCAACACCGCCAACAGGATGCTCGGTCTCATGGTGCTCGGTAGCCTTGATTACGTGTACTGCGTAACCAGTGTCAATATGGTCGATAATCTCTTTGGTATCACCATCGATTACTGCTGCCTTACCAGCATCACGCTCGATAACTACGAAGAAGTTCTCCCAGTTACGTCCATGTAGTGGCTTGGTTGGATAGTCCTTGGGATCAATAAATACCTCGGTACGCTCCTTCATCATCGCCAGTGACATCTCTGGTGGAATTGGTGGCTCCAACTGAATGTAGGTGGCCATCATTGAGATCTCTTCCTTGCTGAAGATATCATCAAAGTTGTTCATTCCACCGTCTGTTCCGTAAGTCAGAATCTTCTCCAGACGCTCCTGACCTAGCTCACGAGTATCTTTTGGCTCCAGACTCTTGCCTGTCGCCCCTTTTCTCAGTACACCGTGACAACCTGCACAGCGCTGGAAGTAGAGCTTCTTGGAGTGCTCAAAATCAGCCTCTGATAGTGATGGCCCGGACGCAGCCACCTTGACTGGTGCTGCTGGGACAGGAGCCGGTGCTGGGGCTGCTGCTGGAGCCGGTGCTGGTGCTGCCGTTTTTGATGCGCCTGAATCACCAGAGTCACCACACCCTGATAATCCCAGAGTAATGGCTATTGCCAGACCCAGGGTTGCACCCCTCTTGAAACTCCTCTTCTTACCATCAATCATCTTGGATATCCCTCTTTACAATTTACAGAAGTTAAAACAGCAGGTAGAGAACAAAGATAATTCCCATTCCTGTTGTCAGGTTTTTTCACACGCCACTAAGGATCCACCAAAAGTCACCTGCAGTTCATTGATCTAGATCAAACCACAAATTACTAATATAAATTAACCCTTCCGAGTGCGGTTACAGGTATCCATTCTATGAAGATAATGGAGCATTGTTATTGATATGAATCAATTACGGAGACTCTGTTATCTACTACATTTGCCTATATGAACAAGAGTATTAATAGAGAACCGGTAGTTTCCCTGATTGGTGCCGGCCCTGGAGACCCAGACCTACTTACAATCAAGGCATTACGACGTATTGAGCAGGCTGAGGTAGTAGTTCATGACCGTCTGGTAAGCCAGGAAATTCTTGATCTTATACCCCAGGGGGTGCCACGCATATATGCAGGCAAGAGTTGTGGCAAACACTCAATGACCCAGGATGAGATAAATCAGACCCTGGTTAATCTTGCCAAAAATGGGCGTAGTGTTGTTAGACTCAAGGGAGGTGATCCATTTATCTTCGGTCGTGGCAGTGAGGAGGCTCTTGTTCTCAAGAGAGAGAAGATCCGATTTGAGATCGTCCCGGGAATCACCTCTGGAATTGCCGCCTCAGCATATGCCGGGATCCCGGTCACTCATAGATCACTCTCCAGGGGAGTTCTATTCGTTACCGGGCACTTCAAGAATGATGAGGCTGTTGAGCTGGATTGGAGAGGAATGGCCAACCCGGAATTAACCCTTGTGATCTACATGGGGCTGCATAATCTATCCATGATTGCTGACAATCTAACCAGACATGGACTCTCTGCCGACACCCCTGTCGCTGTTATCGAGAACGGCACATCTAGGGAGCAACGCAAGGCTATTGCAACCCTCCACACCATTGAAGATGCGGTCAAAAGAGAGGGGTTAAAATCCCCTGCCCTGATTGTTGTAGGCAAGGTTGTAAAACTCAGTGACGAGCTTGACTGGTTTGGGATGGTTGATGAAGAGTTGAACCCATCTGCCACCACTTCCCTGCATGGCTAACAGGCTGTATTGTGGATGAAATATCTATCTCTCCTGCTGATTCCACTCCTCATCACAATCTCTCCCGTATCTATTGGGGCTGGAGATAACAGCTCAGATAATGGCCTGACTGAAAAGAGGAAGGCCGAGATTGCCCATATGGTCAAACAGGATTGTGGCTCATGCCATGGCCTGACCCTAAAGGGAGGATTGGGCCCAAGTCTGGATCCGGTCCGGCTCAACCTATACCCTGAGAATTTTCTGGAGATAACCATATCTCATGGCCGTCCCGGCACTCCAATGCCTCCATGGGCCCCTATTTTAACCGGCAATGAGATCCACTATATTGCTACACATCTACTGCAAGGCACCTGGTATGAGAAATAACCTGTTGATACCAATAATTATCCTGCTGGGAACTATTCATACCTCACTGCTCGCCTGTGAGACCAGAGGAACCGGCGACCTTGGCATAATAATCGAACGTGCCAGTGGCTCTGTGCAGATAGTCGATACCACAGAACGTATATCACTGGGAAGAGTTGAGGAGCTTGGTGACCTCTCCCACGCCTCCGCTGTCTACTCTCGCGATGCACGCTACGCCTTTATCTTCGGTAGAGATGGTGGCCTCACCAAGATTGACCTGCTCTGCAAAAAGATAGAAAAACGTATTATTCAGGGCGGCAACAGTATTGGTGGGGCAATTTCTCAGGACGGCAGATGGGTTGCTGTATCAAACTATGAGCCTGGTGGTGTACGCATTTTTGACAGCAAAACCCTTGAGCTGGTAGCAGATATCGAGGCAACTGCACTCTCAGAGCAGAAGAGGTCTCGCACGGTTGGTCTGGTAGATGCCCCCGGAAACCATTTTGTATTCAGTCTGTTTGATAGTGGCGAGATATGGCTTATCAAGATGAGTGATGATGGCTCATCATCCATCAAAAAATTCACCGATATCGGCCGACAACCATATGATGGATTGATTACTCCTGATGGCCGAATCTACATTGCCGGGCTGTTTGGCGAGGATGGGCTCGCCCTGCTCGATCTCTGGCACCCGGAAAATGGGGTGAAACGTATTCTTGACCACTATGGACGTGGCGAACAGAAACTCCCGGTATACAAAATGCCTCATCTTGAGGGGTGGGCAGAGGCTGGAGATAAAACATTTCTGCCAGCTGTGGGCCGTCACGAACTACTGGTTGTTGATAGCGGAAGCTGGCAAGAGAGCGGACGAATTCAGGTACATAGCCAGCCCGTATTTGCCATAAGCCGTCCGGATGGCCGTCAGATCTGGGTAAATTTTGCATTCCCGCACAACGACACCCTGCAAATTATTGATGCAGAGAGTCTGAATATAATCCACCAGATGCACCCAGGCAAAGGGGTTCTGCATATGGAGTTCACCCCCAGAGGTGAAGAGGTATGGGTTTCAGTGCGTGACAAAAACTTGGTAGAGATCTATGACACAGAGACATTTGAGCTACTGAAGAGCCTGCCAATGGAGAGCCCCAGCGGCATCTTCTTTACCAACCGTGCCGGGCAGATCGGGCTTTAGCCTAGATTCAACTAATAACTGCAACATCCCTTAGAATGGCAGCAGGAACATAATGTTTTAAGAAGATATTAATGCAATATATTACTTATAAATCATACTGTCTGTTGTTAAATCTACTCCCAAAACTAAACACATCTGGTCCACATATATCGATACAGCGGCCACAGTTGGTGCACTGAGAGTGATCAATGACCGGGCTCTCTCCACTCTCCCCCTTGAGTGCCGGCCTTATAACCTGAGGCTCCGGGCAGACAGCAAAACAGTCCATACAGTCGTCACAGGCAGCGCGCTCTGCTGCACGTACCCGTAGCAGGCTGAATTTTCCCAACAGACTGTAAAAAGCACCCATAGGGCATAGGTGACCGCACCACCCATTACGACTCCAGAGTAGATCGTAGAAAAAGAGAGTAACCACAATAATCCAACCCATTCCAAAACCATAGAAGATACTTCGCTGCAACAGAGTGACTGGATTTATCAGTTCCCATAACATAATACCGCTGAACATGGCTATGATCATCACCATCCCAAGAATCCAGAAGCGAATATTGGGGGAGGAGTCACATTTTTTCTTTATCCCTAGTCTGCGCCGTAACCAGCCCGCCGCATCGGTCACCATATTCATGGGACAGACCCAAGAGCAGTAGACTCGTCCACCCACTACCAGGTAGAAGATTGTCACAATCAGAGCGCCAACCAGGGCTGTTGCCTCAAAGGCCTGTCCTGCAAACAGAGTCTGCAGGTAGATGAAGGGATCAGTTAGTGGAATTGTATCCAGCACTACACTGGATGCCAGGTTGCCCTTGATGATCCAGAACTCCTCTTCCAGCCTCCCCAAAAACCAGATTGAGGCTAATGGACCGAGCAGAAACAGCCCTATAATGGAGAGCTGGGATATCCTCCTCATTAGTAGCCACTTGTGGGAACGGATCCACCCCTTCTCTTCGATTGCTGCTGCGCCAATCTCCTTACGTGCCATTTTACTCTCTCTCCTTGATCATCTGTCCGGCACCTCAATCAGACCCTCGCCCATTAGCTCATAACTGAACCCCTCAGGGAGATTGTATTTATGCTCAATATCTGGGGTAACCAGAGCCTTGCCTGCCTTCTCCTTTTCATTCCATCCCAGACGATAGTGTTCTCCCATCTGCCCCTTAGCTATAGTTTCAGGAAGTACTTTGATTGCTGCCACAGGAAGTGGGCAGGCATGCTCACAGAGACCGCAGCCAGTACAGCGGCCGGAGTGAACTGTGGGAACAAAAATAGTATGGGTGCCCGTACGAAGATTGGGGATCCGCTCCAGACTAATGGCCTCATCCATAACCGGACAGACCCGGTAGCAGATATCACAACGCAGCCCCAGAATATTCAGGCATGTCTCGCGGTCAACAAGAACTGCTATCCCCATCTCTGCTTTTTCAATATCCTCCATATCCCTGTCCAATGCTCCAGTCGGACAGTTACGGACACAGGGAATGTCATCACACATCTCGCATGGTATTTCACGTGCAACAAAATATGGAGTGCCAAGAGCAACCCCCTCCTGAAGTTCGGCAAGGTGAAGAATATCGTAAGGACAATCACTTACACACATCCCACAACGTGTACAGGCCCCAAGAAAGCTCTCTTCCGCAATTGCCCCTGGCGGCCTGATGG
Organism: Candidatus Thiopontia autotrophica; assembly: GCF_982804495.1. NCBI lineage: Bacteria > Pseudomonadati > Pseudomonadota > Gammaproteobacteria > Candidatus Thiopontia > Candidatus Thiopontia autotrophica. Next base: position 93,813 of record NZ_CEYDPX010000003.1, read on the forward strand.
CATAAGCTGGCATTGATGCAGCCTGTTTGCCAAAGAGGCTTATAATTGCCCCCAGCAGGGAAACTCCACCGACCACTCTTCCACTTTCGACCATAAACTCTCTACGGCCCAGACGTTTCCCCATTGTCACATTAAAACTCCTTACCTGTTACATCCCTCCTTACCAGCTATTCTTTCACTGAAATATTTCAATAGTATTTCATCCTGTGACCCCTCAGGAGTCATCCTCTGCAGGGTCATACCCCTCAGGCAGGCGATGTGCGATTCCCTTGTGACAATCGATACAGGTCTCTCCCTCTCCATGAGTCTCCTCATTATCCGGATCTCTGTTCTCTATCGCCTCATCATGACGGTCTGCACTACGCTCTTCCTGTTTATCAAAATCCATGTAGTCAAAGCCGTGACAGTTTCTGCACTCCCTTGAGTCAGTATCTTTCATTGTTTTCCAGACATTTTGTGCCAACTCCATCCGTTTCTCTTCAAATTTCTCTGGAGTATCTATAGTCCCCATCATCTTGTGGTAGAGCTCATTGGATGCCTTGATCTTGCGTACTACTTTATGTATCCACTCTTTTGGAACATGACAGTCCGGACAGGTAGCACGAACACCAGTACGATTGGAGTAGTGGATAGTATCCTGATACTCCTGATAAACATTCTCCTCCATCTCGTGACAGGATATACAGAATGCCTCAGTATTGGTTGCCTCCATGGCAGTATTGAAACCGCCCCAGAAGATAACGCCCAACACACCCCCAGTCAGTAATAATTTTGAAGACTTGTTCATAGCCTGGTTTTCCTTATCTATTGGTAATTTGTCTGCTAAAAAAACCGGCGAACCAGGATTATATCTATCCTGGTCCACCGGCTGTTACCTGCTACATCCTAGTCAGATCGATCAACGGTCTCAAAAGTGTTGGCAACCAGTGGTGTCAACTTCTTCTGTGTCGCATGGCACTGGCTACAGAACCAACGTCGACTAGAGACCTTTTCAAGAGCTTTATCCTCACGGGTCAAGAAATGGCTGTCACCAACTTTGGGAGATTTCTCCTTCACATAAGTTGCAGCACCATGGCATTTCAAGCAGCCATTGTTCTTGATACTGATCCGATATTTGTCCACATCATGAGGAATCATTGGAGGCTGTTCTGCCCAGGTTCGGGCAATACCACCAGAGACCTTCTCTATCTTTGCCCTCTTGGTCTTCTCCGCACCTGCATCCAGAGCGTTTCCACCACGAAGTGAACTTACGTCTGCACCAGCAACACCCACTACAAAACAGGAGAGTGCAACGCCAGCAATTAGTTTAATTGATTTTTTCATTGTCTTCTCCCTGTTATGCCTTGACCACTTTAACTGCGCACTTTTTGTAATCCGTCTCTTTCGAGAGTGGATCAGTGGCATCCAGTGTTACCTTATTAATCAGACGTCCGGCATCAAACCATGGCACAAAGATCAATCCCTGTGGTGGTTTGTTACGACCACGGGTCTCAACCCTGGCCATAATCTCCCCACGACGACTAACTACCTTGGCATACTTGCCTCGACGCAGCTTGCGCTTCTTGGCATCTTTTGGATGCATGTAGATCACTGCGTCCGGCATAGCCTTGTAGAGCTCAGGTACACGGCGAGTCATGGAAGCAGAGTGCCAGTGCTCAAGAACACGCCCGGTGGATAGCCAGAGATCGTACTCTTTATCAGGACTCTCCGCAGGTGGCTCATAAGGTGCAGTAATGATATTGGCCTTGCCATCTGGCTTACCATAGAATTTAACACCAGCACCCTTGGGTACAAGAGCATCGTAACCTTCACGATATCTCCAGAGCGTCTCCTTGCCATCAATTACCGGCCAGCGAATACCACGGGATGCATGGTAGTCCTCATATGGTGCCATCTCATGACCCTTCTTTGGACCCTCAAACTGGAAGCGACGGTACTCTTCGAAAAGACCTTTCTGTACATAGTACCCAAAGTCCTCCATCTCATCATTACCGTAGAGATTACCCTCTGGATCCTTGACCTCCTGAGCAGGGAACTTGTCAACCTGACCATTGGCATAGAGCACATCATATAGGGTCTTACCCTTGTACTCAGGTGCTGCAGCCAGAAGATCCGCATCCCAAACATCATCAGTCTTCACATACTTGGCAAATTCCATAACCTGCCAGAGATCTGATTTTGACTCACCAGGCCCCTTGGTCTGCTGACGCCAGAACTGGGTACGACGCTCGGAGTTGCCGTATGCACCCTCTTTCTCCACCCACATTGAGGTAGGTAGAATCATGTCTGCACCCATCGCAGATATCGTTGGATATGGATCAGAGACAGTAATGAAGTTATCAGGATTACGCCATCCAGGCAGAGACTCCTCATTGAAGTTTGCTGCAGCCTGCAGGTTGTTGTTACACATAACCCAGAAGCAGTTCATCACACCATCTTTAAGTGCACGATGCATGGCAACTGCATGGATCATGGTCTTGCCCATTGGCTTGCCACTGATGTCAGTCTGGTCAGCACCATCGGTCTTGCCATTGGCTCTTGGGATGGTACCTGCCGGCAGCTTCCATATCTTCTCGGCAAACTTACAGTGCGCATCCTTCTTGACCACATAATCAGCAGGCAGACGGTGGGTAAAGGTACCAACCTCACGTGCAGTACCACAGGCTGATGGCTGTCCGGTCAGAGAAAATGGGCTGTTGCCAGGCTCTGAGATCTTGCCCATCATCAGATGGATGTTATAGACCAGGCTGTTCATCCAGACACCACGTGTGTGCTGATTCATTCCCATAGTCCAGAATGAGGTGACCTTCTTGTTGGGGTCAGCGTAGAGTTTTGCCAACTTCTTCAGTCTGGTTTTTGGTACGCCAGAGATCTTGGAAGCATGCTCCAGGGTATATGGCTCAACAGACTTTGCATACTCCTCAAAGGTGATGCCAGAGAGCTTGCCGCCCTTTCCGGTTTTTGCCTTCTCCAGAGGGTGTGATGCACGCAGACCATAACCGATATCAGTTGGGGTCTTTTTGAAGTTTACATTCTTATCAATAAATGCCTGGTTGTAGGCCTTGGTCTGAATGATATAGTTGGCAATATAGTTGGCAATTGCCAAGTCAGTATTGGGGATAAAGATAAGCTCATTATCAGCCAAGTCACAGCTACGATGTCTGAAGGTAGAGAGCACATGAACCTCAGAATCCTTCTTGCTCAGACGGGTATCAGTTAGTCGTGACCAGAGAATTGGATGCATCTCAGACATGTTTGAACCCCAGAGTACAAATGCATCTGCATGCTCAAGGTCATCATAACAACCCATTGGCTCATCAATACCGAAGGTACGCATAAATGATCCCACAGCCGATGCCATACAGTGACGGGCATTTGGCTCAAGACTATTGGAGCGGAAACCTGCCTTGAGTAGCTTCTGGGCGGCATAACCTTCCCATATGGTCCACTGACCGGAGCCGAACATACCGACCCCTTTTGGTCCTTTCTTACGGGCAGTCACCCACTTCTCAGCCATGGTCTTGAAGGCCTCATCCCAGGAGATCTCCTCAAATTCGCCATTCTTGTCATATTGGCCATTGGTCTTGCGAAGCAGTGGCTTGGTGAGACGATCCTTTCCATACATAATCTTGGAGAGGAAATATCCCTTAATACAGTTCAACCCCTTGTTAACCGGTGCATCCGGGTCACCCTGGGTAGCAACCACCCTGCCGCCCTTGGTTCCGATCAATACACTGCATCCTGTACCACAAAAACGACATGCCGCCTTATCCCAGCGAATACCGTCCTTGTCCATGCCATCCTTTGCCTGGGTGACGACAGGAATGGTGATCCCTGCAGTTGCTGCTGCTGCAGCAATTGCATTGGTCTTGATAAAATCTCTTCTATTCATACTCATCTAGACTACTCCTTGCTCTACTTCAAATTCTTCATAGTGGTGGTAAATCATTGAGGCATTCAATACACCATCTATACTGGTAAAACCATTGACTGTAT